>WAPZ01000829.1 GCA_015520535.1 Candidatus Heimdallarchaeota archaeon | reverse complement strand
GAATTTGACGTATATCGCCGAAAAAGCATTCTATTCACTCACAATGGATGAGGAAAACTGCAGTTTGAGCAGTACCTGTTTTTGTGTTTTCATGGAGGGATTCATCAGTTTCAACAGATTTTACATGAAGATGCGTTGAAAAAGGCTTTCCTGTTTTTGTGTTAACTGTTAAGCGCACACATTCGATATATTTCGTTACGTCCAAGCATGTTCTTGATTTTGTGGCTGCAAGTTCTCGTTCTTCTGAAATCGGGCGTTGAAATAATGATTTTACAAGAGTTTTGAGGATGGCGGTTTCTTCTGGGGGAACAATTACCCAAATTGGCTGATTTAGAATGTCCTTTTTCTGGTATCCAAAAATCTGAGTAAAAAGGTCATTAATATAGATAATTAGGCCACGTTGATTTATTATGACTAACGGTAAGGGAATATTATCAATTATTTGTTTGAACTTCTTGTATAAATCTTGTTGAAAACGATCTATTTGATCTAATTCTCTTAATTTGAAAAAAGAGATAATTTTTCCGGTGATTTTCTTATCGATGTAAAAAGGGCGAATCTTTAAGAGGACGGGAATATGTTCATCCTTTTTTGTCACCATTTCAGTTGTAATTTCTATACTTTTTCTTTTTTTCTCAGTTTTTAAGATATTTTTGATACGATTATGATCTTTTTCTGTAATGATGGAAAATAATGAGACGCCCATCAACTGTGCGGGAGAGTATTTGATGATATCTTGTGAATATGGACTGACATAAATAATACGATATTTTTTGTCAACAATTAATAAATTTCCGGGGATTTCTGACATTACAGTTTCAAAAAGTCGTGAATCAGCCCTTTTTTCATGAGTAGACGCATCAAATACATCAATTAGTTGTAAAATAATAAATGGCAAGTTTTTGATAAAAATCGTTGAAACTAAAGCCTCAAAATAGAAGGTTTTGTTGCCTGAATTTTGAACATAAAAGGGAATAGTTGTTGTGGAATTAATTGTTAAAGAAACAATATCAGCCAAATGGATAGATTCAAAGAGTTCCCGGGTTTTCATATGTAGAGGCGTGAGAAACACTTGTAAACGTCGCCCAAGCACCTCATTAATGGAGCATTCGAACATCTTAGTTGCATTGGGCGAAGAAAAAACAATCTTCCCATTTTTATCAATAATAAGGGTAATGATGGGTGAATGTTCTAATAATTTTTCTATCAACAGCTCTTTGGTGATTTTTAATTTTTTTAATTCCTTGGTCGAGGGCACATCTTGTTGCAGCCATTGTTGAAGATGGTGGTTGATAACATGATGAAGAGAAAGAAAAGAATGGGGATGAAGAGGAGACGGAAATTGAAACGCCTCGGCATTGAGTTGTTCAATTACGTTAAACGGCGCCAAATACGTATTGATTGTTTCTGAAATCTGTGAATGATATCTAATATTGAGTTTGTATTCCTTATACGGAAAGATTAGTCCAACAAATAAGTTAACTCCATATTTCCTCAAACGTGTATCCGTTGATTTTTCAACCGCTAATTTTTTAAGGATAAAGGCGCACATTAAGGCAGGATTATCCGGAATGTGAATATAATTCAAAACACCTGTTCGTGGATTGCGCCCAATCATCGCATACAGCTTAATCGCAATATTCATTAATTCAGCTTCATCTTCTGCGTCTTTAGGCTGAGGATTGGCATAAACAATTGACGGACCGAGCCCCTCCTCAAACGTTATAATGAGCGTGCGCGCAAACACGTTTTTCACATTATTTATTATTTTTTCAATTTTTATAATCAATCAGAGAATGAGCGGTTTTTCTGGGTTAATAAATCTAACTTTATAACCCATTTCGGCAGTAGTTTCACTAAAGACTTTAAATGATTCCTCAGAACCGTGAACGGGAACCACTAGTCTAGGATTAGCTTGAAGGACAAATTGTTCTAAGCCAGACAAAGAAATATGTCCCGAAAAATCAAAGTGTCGATGTCGACAGCCCAAGTGAACATGATAGACGTTTTCATGATAGTCATACAGTTCCAAAAGACGATTTCCATTTATAATGTCCCTGCCTAGCGTTCCTTCAGCTTGATATCCCACTGTTAATAAAAGATTTTCCGTATTCGCACCACCATACCGAAGATATGAATGAATCGGTCCACCTTCTAACATGCCCGATGTCGTAAGGATAATCGAGGGTTCTTCGTCACGGGCAATAGTTTTCCGCGTAAATTCACGACCATGACCATTGACAACTTGTTCAATTGGCATTATAGCCTCATGATCCCATGGGCTCTCTAATGCATGTTCATTCAATTGATCTAAGGCACGAAAACTGATCCATTCCCTCGTAAGATATTTTTCATAGACACGATTCATTTTTTGAATCATACCATCCACATAAACTGGATAATCACCAAATTCGGTGAGAAATTGTAATAAATACGACTGTATTTCTTGAGAACGTCCCATAGCGAAGGCTGGAATAAAAACTTTCCCACCATGTTTCAATTTCTTTTTCAACACGTCAAAAAAATCATGAACTAATACTTTTCGACTCCTTATCGGACGAACAGCATTTGTTGCCTCAGTAATCAAAACATCAATCTTTTCGTCAGGATCCGGACCTAATACCGGATCATGATACGGCGATTTTGCATTATTAATATCGCCAGTGTAATAAATATTTTTGTCCTGGAAGCGCAAAAAAACGCTTGCCGAACCTAAAATGTGTGCTGCATCTAAAAATTGGAATGAAATATCATCTCGAAGCTGAATTTCTTGGTTGTATTTAGCCGTTTCTATTAACTCATTTGTTGCTTGAATATCTTTTTTCGTGTAGTGAAATCCTTCCTCAATCTTCACATGATCTTTCCATAAAATCTGCACGAGCTCTTTGGTTGGCTCGGTCATATAGATTTTTCCGTGAAAACCACGTTTTACTAAGGCGGGAATATATCCCGAATGATCTAAATGGGCATGTGATAAAATGATTGCATCCAAAGACTCAATAATTTCTTCAGTAATTCCAATTGGGGGTTCAGATCGTTTTTTCATTCGACGTGGAAAGATTTTCACACCACAATCTAACATAACGGAACTGGTCTGATTTTTTATTAGTATGCTTGATCGACCAACTTCATCATATGCTCCAAAGCCATAAATTTTTATCATTTGTTATTCACCGTTTGTTTGTGTTTGCTAGTTTGATCTAGAGAACATAACGTTGACAAACACGACGTTAGTCGGACCTAGATTCACATGGCTTAAATTGTGCTTATGTGTAACCAGCATTGTATTTTTTATTCTAATTAACTACTTCTCGCTTTTATATTTAAAGCTTTCAATACGTCAACTCAAATTCTTTCAAGAATCGACAAAGAATTCGGCGGCATGACAAGCAAGCACTCAACTAATGCTTCTATATATTACTTTCGATAGTAATTATTAGTTTATTTTTTTGATGTAGGCTAAATATGGAGTACTCACTCCATAAATGTTTTAAAATATAACAGTCAACGTAACATGAGCGTTAAGTGAAATTTTGTTTGAAGCTCTTTTTCAAGTTTTTAGAGAAAACGGGAAGGTTGGGTTGTTAACGTGGTAAGCAAAACTAAAAAAGACGCGGCTGTAAGTGTACTAGAACACTTTGCCGAAGTGGCTCAAAAATATAGAAAATTACGTATCACAGATATGAAACCAATTCATGCAATTAAAAATTACTTGAAGGATAGTTCACAACTAGTTGCCGCAGATGTCGGGTGCGGTTCGGGGAGATATTCCCTTAAACTCCTTCAACATCTCCCCTTGCAATTTCTTTATTGCATAGATATCAGCGAACACATGCTACAGCAGCTAAAAAACTACTTCCAACAGCACAATATGACGAATTTTACCATAAAACAAAGTGAAGCTCACCGACTTCCATTAAAAAACCATTCATTAGATGCATTATTCACATTTAATGCAATACACCACTTTAAAATGCCAGAATTCTTGAATGAAGCTGTTAGAGTGCTAAAAAATCAAAGTTATCTTTTTATTTACACACGTTTGAGAAGTCAAAATCGTCGGACTATTTGGGGTCGATATTTTCCTAAATTTCATGAAAAAGAAACGCGGTTATTTGAATTAGACGAACTAAAAGAATTGATTAACCGCACACGTGGATTAAAATTAATAAAAGTTCAACTTTTCAAGTTTAAGCGTGTTAATTCATTAGATTTCTTAATTGAACAAGCAACTAATCGGCATTATTCAACGTTTTCTTTATATACAGAGGAAGAATTCAAGCATTCCCTAAAAATGTTCATTCGCAATATTCACACTCATATTCCAAATCCGCAAAAAATCACATGGTTTGCTGAAAATACATTAATTGTGGCGAAAACGTTATAATTCATCATTCCATTACCATTTTTTATTGCATTTTATCACTTAATGATTCTTCAAGCCTAAAAAAAGCGTCCTATTCTGAAATAATTGAAACCATAAAATAAAATTTTCATTACAGCCTTACTATAACTGATAGGTATAAAAAGGCATTTTTTGTAGGATGACATGACTTGAATAAAGATCCGGAGAACCATATATGAATAAAATGAAGATGTTATCTATTCTAATAATTGTATTTTTCTCGCTGTCGTATGCGAGTGCTGGTTTAAATACGTTTAATAATTCGTCAGTTACGTTTGAAACCTCAGAAGGTAATCTTGTCCCCAGTTCCTTATCCAGCTATACTCCACAATTTGATGCCTCTAATCAGATCGTCGATGCAACCATTACACCAATCTTTACACCAGACAATGCAGAAGACGTTATCGCATATTGGTTAAATCAAGCCAATGAATCAATAGACTTAGAATTACAATACATCAAGAAATATGACAATGGTGACTGGCAAACCGATTCGAGCCCCTTAGTTCAAGCCGTAATTAATGCCTTGGGTCGGGGCGTTAACGTTCGTGTAATTCTTAATAATGACACGGATGATGACAATGCCGCATCATTCTTGCAATCTCAAGGCGCACAAGTGCGTTATTTAGATTTATCAACAACGTTGCCCGGTTATAACCACAATAAAGGAATCATCATTGACAACAAAACGGTGATTATTAGTTCCATTAATTGGTCAAAAAATGCGTTTCGAAACAATCGGGAGGCGGGAGTTGTCGTTCAGAGCCAAACCGTGGCGAATTACTATTTAGCTGCATTTGATTATGATTTTTCCCATGCTGAGCCGCCGACACTTCAAGTACGAAGATCAAAAAGCAATACGCCCAATTTCAATTCCATTGTAAACGATAAAGTACCACAAAAAGTCTCAACCATTCCGGTAGCAAATTATACCGGACAAGTCAATGTTACCATGTTCGTCGGACCGGATAATGCTTATGAAACCATATTAAAAGGTTTAAATGCGGCTACTAAATCCATTTATGTAGAGATGTATTCGATATCCCATCTAGACATTGTAAATGCTTTAATTCAGAAGAAACAAGCTAATCCCTCAATTGATATCAAAATTATTATTTCAGCACGACGTGCCACCTATTTTGAAAATCAATTAACATATTCCAATGCAGAAGATCTTGTCGACGCTGGGATCGAAGTCTATAACTCTTCTAGCCAATTTAACTTTCAACATGCCAAATTTTGGGTGATTGACAATTCTAGTGTTTATGTTTATTCGGGAAATTGGGCAGTTTCTTCAATACCACCACCATCGTCAAGATATTCCGACAGAAATCGTGAATGGGGTATAGCATTTCACAATCAAACTATTGCAGCCTTCTATCAAGACGTCATAGAACAAGATCTGAAAATTGCTGAACCATTCCGTGAAACTAACGTTATGATTACTAATATTAAAGACGGACAAATCCTCAAAGGCACCTTCACGTTATCGGTCTCGACGTCAAACCAAAATGTCTCTTTTGTTCGTTATAAAATTGATGATTCTCCGTATGTGAACTTAAGCAAATCGGGGAGCGCCTTTTCAGCAACCATAGATACTACACAACTCGCGAACGGTATTCATTCTTTTACGTTCGAAGCGGTGGACTCTGCTAACGCAACACTTCAAACGCGCACAGTTAAAGTAAACATAATAAATGACGATGAATGGAAACTCTTAATCACAGAAGTGTTTCCAAACCCAGAGAATGAAGAACAAGAATTTGTAGAAATTTATAACGGATTTAACTACTCCTTAATTCTCGACAACTGGAAAATCACGGACAATGAAAAAACCTTTGCGTTCCAAAAAGGCACGACAATAGATGCAAATCAAGTCATTGTCATCGTACGGAATGCCACTGCCTTTAAAGAATCATTTAACTCCTATGATTACGAATTTTCGGACTTAACACTGTCAAACAACGGTGACGAAGTGATACTTTTGGATGCTACCGATTCAATCATTGATGGCGTGGCGTGGGGTTCCGGATCCATAACTGGCGTTATACCAGCGAAAGCTCCACAAGAAGGACTTTCATTACAGAGAGTTCCCGCACTTCAAGACACAAATGACTGCACCAAAGACTTTAAAGCAAAAACGCCGAACCCTGGTGAGGTCGAACTACAAAAGGAAAGTAGTAGTTCAGAAACTTCTTTGGTCGAACCTACGAGTTACTCCTTTATAGGACTTCTGTTAGGCTTTGTTGCCTTCTATTTCATTGGACAACGAAAAAGAAAAGAAAACAAAAAATAAATAAAAAACTATACTTTCTTTTTTTCTGTTATTTCCGCTGATATGTAGCCATCGCTTCTCCTTGATCCAAAATATGTCCTTCCATTGCCTTTTCCAAATCTTTTTTGGAAGCACCCAGTTTTAGATCTAAACTGGTATCCAGCGCATAAACTTTGAAATAATAACGATGTGGTTTACCGCGTGGCGGACATGGGCCATTATAGCCAATTCGGCGAAAGTCATTTACTCCTTGCCGAGCTGCAATCGGGGAACTGAATTCTTTTTCTTTAGGAAGATTTTCGGGAATTTCGTCTGTAGGCGTGATATTCCAAATAACCCAATGAGTAAAAATGCCGATTGGCGCATCGGGATCATCTACTATAATGGCTAATGTTTTTGTTTCTGGTGGCAGATTTTTAAGCACCAATTTTGGCGATTTGTCTTTCCCATCGCAGGTATAGTCTTTGGGAAATTGGGAAAACTCCAATTGGACTTGAATGGTCATGATGACACCTCCACTTTTTCCAGCATCACTTCGTGTCTGATATTTAAATAAATATTGTATGGTTGCT
>WAPZ01000828.1 GCA_015520535.1 Candidatus Heimdallarchaeota archaeon | reverse complement strand
GATTACAAGAAAGCACGACTCTTGTTAAATGAAATATATGAGTTTTCATCCAAAAATAAAGATTTAATTGGAGTGCTAGAAGCATTACACGATTTAGGTATTATTTTCCGTGAACAAGGCCTTTTTTCTAAGGCTGAGGACTATTTTAAGCGTGCTGAGGCTCTTGCCCAACAGTTAAAAGATACAAGACGATTAGGGATGATTTATGGCGATATCGGACAGTTATATCTTCAAAAAGGCGAAATTGAGCATGCACTTGCGTTTCTTAGAAAAAGTGTGAAAATTTTTGAACAGATATATAATCAAGAAGAAATCGTGCTTCGGTTGTGTCAGTTGGCAGAAGCTGAAGATTTGTCAGGAAATTTGGAAGAAGCTATAAGTAATTTGGACAAGGCTGCCAAAATTGCCAATAAGAACATGTCTGTGGAAGAACTAGCCTGGATTAAATTTTATTTGGCAGCCATAGAGTACCGTAGTGGTCGCTTTGAATTAGCTCGTCTTTTTTTCAAAGAAATTCAGAGTTCAGCCCGTCTTTATAACATTGCTCTATTATCGATTAATTGCGAACTATTTTTAGCAGCTCTTGAAATCATGTCATTTCTCGAAGATGAAGACTTTAGAAGGTTGAACACTGTTCAAGAATACCTACATTTTGTCATCCAACTTTCTAATCAGCAAGGTTTATTGTATTATAGCATTCATGGTCATTTATTAAATGCTATTCTTCAGACATGCAAAGAAGATTTTGAAGAAGCTATGAAAGAAATTCAAATTGCAGAAAAACTGGCTTTAGAAACAGACAACCAATTGGCATACGAAAAAATTCTTCAGCTCAGTGCGTCAATTCGTTTTGCAAAGGAGTTAGCAAAAATTTCGCCCACCAACAAACGATTACTTCCGGCCCAAGTCTTCCTCCGGGAAAGCTCTGTTTCATTTTTGAATCAAATAATACTATTTACAAAGGCTGATAAAAAAGAACGACGGCAAGTAAACTTTGAACTGGCATTTTTCTTGCAGACGGAACGAGGACCCGAGTTGGCATATACTTCGGACTTAAATGAGCATTTTATGGGAAAAGATGAACTGTTCAAAAGTGGTATTGTCCTTACGACAATTCTAGGACAAGGATCCAATTACTATGAAGGATTTTTTGGGCCAATTCCTTTGAATAAGAACTGTGAAGGTCTGGTATACTCGATATTATTACCAGATTCACACGCTCCCGATCCACGATTTCAAGGCGAAAATTTTTGTCTTCTTCTATTAATCTTCCCCAATAAACAAAAAATGCTTTTAAAACATCGGGACTCAATTCAAACTGTATTAGAGGATGAATTTCAAAAATGTACTGATGTACAAACGCTTACTACCGAGTGGCTTGCGTCATTAAAGGAAAAACTCATTCAGAAATTGGTTGGAAAAAGATAAAATTAAGAATGGCGGTGATAAGTAATGCATGTCTTTGTCACTGGCAGTTTTGGTAATATAGGGCGCTATACTCTCGAAGAGCTTTTACGACGCGGTTACGAAGTGACAGCATTTGATGTGCCAAATAAAAGGAACAAGAGGATTGCTAAACGTTATAAAAGAGAAATTGACATTATGTGGGGAGATATTACCGATTTTAACCTTTTACACGATATTTTCAGTCACATTCGCCCGGTTGATGCCGTAATTCACATAGCCTTTATAATTCCGCCATTATCTGAAAAAAAACCTCAGTTAGCAGAAAAAGTAAATGTTGGTGGTACAAAAAATCTTGTTTCTGTTCTAGAACAACGAAATTTCGATGGTCCTTTTGTATTTGCTTCCTCAGTAGCAGTTTTTGGGAAAACACTTTACGAAACGCCACCGATTTCTGTTAAGCATCCTATTCAATCTACTGACCATTATTCAAGCCATAAAATCAAATGTGAGCGTCTAATAATTAATTCTAAATTGAATTGGAGAATTTTAAGGTATTCTGACGTGTTAATTCCCGATCGAGAACTCTGTAAAGAGGATATTTCACTGATATATCAAATCCCACTAAAGAATCGCGTTGAAAGTGTGCATGTTCGTGATGTAGCGATAGCTAATGTCAATGCACTGAAAAAAGAAGCTGAAAAAAAGATTTTAATAATATCCGGTGGGAAAAAACTTCGATTTTTGTGGGAAGAACGTCTTTGTAGAACGTTAGAGCCATTTATAGGAAAAATCCGCCCCGAGGAATTACCGCGTGAACGTTTTACGGAGGAGCCATATTATCTTGATTGGTATGACACCACCGAATCTCAAGAAATTTTACGGTTTCAGCATCATACATTCGACGATTATATCCAAGAGCTATATCAGTGGCTTGGATGGAGACGTCGGCTACTTTATCGTATTTTTCGTCCTCTTGTAAGACGACGATTTTTTTAAAAAATTAATAAGAATGAACGTTATGTGGTATCTGGTTTAACAATAACGCCTTTTCCCGTTTTTCCGTTAATACGTATGGTAATAGGACTTTCCAGTTGAATGTGTCTTATAAATAGTGATTCATAGACTGCATTTTGTGAATTTAACCATTTCCAATCAATAAAATCTTCCTTATCTCCATATTGAATGGTAAAATAGCCACGTTGGAGTGTTGTCACGTTAACAAAGAAATGCATACCTTGGGAGGGTTCGATTTGAAAGTTTTTTAGTCCCACTTCAACAATTGCCTTTGCACAGCTGATATCGTTCCATTGAACGGGAATACCTAAGAACGGGTCACGCGTTCCCCACCTTCCGGGACCGATTAAAATGTATTCGCGATTTTTTGCACATAGAAGAGAATTCATTCGACTAATTTCCTCTTTAATTTCAAGGGTTCTGGCATTATCAAACGTGTCGGGTTTTACGTAAACAATGTCATAAATATCAGAAAAGACACCGTTTCCAAGCACTTTTGTCGAATAGGCAATGGCTTGATTTTTATACGAGTCGGTTTCAATCTCCGCACGGTCATTTTCTGATGTGAGCGGTCGGATTTGCAAGATATGAAACTCGTGCTTTTCACGTTCGGTTCGATCTAATAGAACGGCAAATTCAATTTCAACGGGTGATCCAAAACTTTCTTCGCCGATTTTAAGAAGATCTAGCATAAGTTCATTCAAGGGGAAACGCTTATGTTTTAGAATTGGAGCAAACGTTACTAGTGGGATGCCGGGAATTAAGACATTGTCTATAATACGTTGATTTTGTGGGTCAAAAACACTTCCTATCCAGCGTAACGTTCCATCTTTTAGTGCAACATCCAATGTGAGCTTTTTAAGTGTTGCAGTTTCACCTTCGGTTAATTTCAGATGTTGTTGGCTTAGATCTACTGCATAAAATTCGTTTTGGGAATTTTTCAAGGCATCATCGGGTGTTGACATTTGTGGCAGAATCAAGGGATGTTTTGGGGAGAAACTTAAAACTTTACCACCAGTAACGATCATCATTCCCAAACCTAACGCTACATGAACAATGCCATCTTCGGGTTTCATATACGAGATGGGATAGTAGTTATAGGATTGAGCCACTCCGGAAAAGTCCGGATAAAAGCGATCGCCATATTTTTTTCCGACAATTTTTTGAATAATTACCGCCATTTTTTCGATTTCAATGTTTTGCCCAATTGCTTTAATATAGCTTTTGGCAAGTTTCTTGAACGTTGAGGCATAAACAAGCTTAATTGCGGTTTCTAATTGTTTTAATCGAATTTTTACGTCTGGATGATTATTTGGTAATAAATATGTGGTATAAATACCAGCAAATGGCTGAAATTGTGAATCTTCAAGTAAACTGGATGAGCGAACCGCTATGGGATAGGTAATTTGTTGAATGATTATTTTTAGTATTTCAACGAGTTCCGGTGGCAGTGGTTTAGATAAAAAGATAGTTGTGAGTTCTTCGTCTTCAATGTCACTTAAGGCAATTTCATGAAGATTATTAAATTCTAGAAATTTATCAAAATATTCTGTGGTTAAAACAATGGTATTGGGTATATCAATCCGAATACTATGATATTTTTTGTGAAGATCTCGATATACAGATAGTAGATAGCGAATAAAAGCGATTCCTCGTCCTTTCCCTCCTAAAGAGCCCTTTCCAATCCGTACAAATTTTTGCTGGGGTGAAAAATGTTCTTTGTCGAACTCAACAATAATCATTTTCTGTAGGTTTGTTTGGCGTTCTTTAAATAGATTAATGACAAGGGATTTAAGTTCTTCATCGTCTGGAATTTTAAAGGATTTTAGAAGACGTAAATGAGATGCGAGTTGATATTCTCCTCTGACCACTAGCCAATTTATGAGATCACCGCTTTCAAGGTGATATTTGATCGATGTTGCAGGAATCCGTTTTAACACTTTTTCCAACTTTGTTAAACTTGATACTTTATCTAGTAATTCTCCCGTGGGGGAACGAAAGACAAAGTCGCCAAATCCAAAATACGTTTCTAGGTATTTTCGGAGATCATACAACCAACGTTGCGATTTTTTGTATAAAAATTTTACATTTAATGCGTGTGCGGTTTTTTCGTTTTTAATATCTGTAGAATGCAACAGAATTGGTAAATTGGGTCTTTTCGATTTAACGTAATTAATTAACTGTATACCCGCATGTGGATCTTTGTTATCAGCTGCTGTTTTTGGAAATGTCATATCCGTTAAAATGCCGATCAGATATTCTTCATATTTGTCAAAATATTTTTTTGCCTCTTCATACGTCCGTGCTAACAAAACTTTGGGGCGAATTCTTCGGCGAAGCAATCTTTGGTTATCATTGAGTTCTTCGCCAATCAATTTTTGCGTCAGTGTCATTAACTCTTTGTACATGAGGGGTAAAAAAGTCGAATAATATTGAATGGTATCTTCAACCACAATTATTACACGTACCAAACCGGCTTTAGTGTCATTATGAACATTTTTCTCATCTTCAATCAATTTAATTATAGCTAAAAAAAGTGAAGCATCCCCTGTCCACACAAAACTATAATCTACTCCTTTCATCTGACTTAATCGTGGAAGATGCGCCAAATCCGAATAATTATTCAGCAATAAGACGACGGGGCAGTCGGGCATGATATTTTTGACTTTTTGCCCAAATATAAACGGATTAACATCGCCTAATCTGCGCATCGTGATTACTAAATCAAAATAACGCTCTTTAAGTAATTTCAATGCTTCTTCAACCGTTGATGCCCGCGTAATTCTTGGTGGAGGACTTAAACGAAGCTGTTGGTACGCTGCAAAAAGTCCTTCCATCAATGATCCTTCTTCGGTGAGCACAAATTGATCGTATAATGACGAGACGAGTAGAATTTCCTTAACACGATTTGGCATTAGATCATAAAATACATGAAAAGGATCTTCATATTCTTTTAGTTTTTCAACGTTTTCTTTCGTCCCAATATCAAGCATTTGATATCCTCACATGCTATTTTTTGCGTTCATTCTTTATGTAACTCTTTTTGGGCAGATTTATAAATACCGAATGTGGGTATAATATTTGAAGATGAGATT
>WAPZ01000827.1 GCA_015520535.1 Candidatus Heimdallarchaeota archaeon | reverse complement strand
CCCCAACAGCAGCACATGAAGGAAAATACCGTGTAATAATGATCCCCGGCTGGCATGGTGACGGCTCAATTTTCAAAACCATGATTCCCATTTTAGAACGTGCAGGAATCACTGTTGTAGATTTCGATCCTAATACTCCCGGGACTCAAGCACTTAATCATGATGCATCCGAACCGCCAGGAAACTTAGATATTCCCGCGTTAGCCAATCAAGTTGAAGAAAAAATCCATCAAATCCAAGCATCAAGTACTGAAAAATTTGATATCGTTGCTCATAGCATGGGCGGTCTAATCGCACGTTATTTAATTGAACGCGGTCCCTATGACTCAAATATCGATGACAACTGGGCTGAAAGAATTGATGATTTAATTATGCTTGGAACGCCAAATCATGGAACATGGGAAGCATATATCGGACAATTAAGCCCATTATTCGGTGATTGGGCAGCTAGCGCGGCGCAAATGATACCCGGCTCTTCATTTCTAGAAACATTAGGTTATTCTGAACCCCCAGGAGAACACTATGTTACCATCGGCGGAGAACCGTGGTATTTAGACGCACCATTATATGACATGAATGGTGACGGGATTAAGCGTGGTTTTGATGGTGTAGTTCCGGCTGACTCGCCATGGCTGGAAGGTGCCGACAACTACATTTACGATGCTCATCATGGAGAGTTGGCTACAAAACCCCAAGTCATTGACACCATTATTGAAACGTTAGGATATGTAGCACCAAATGAAGGTGAATCCCTACCACTTTACGGAAGTCTCTTTGTACGGTTAGAATACTTTAAAATGAGCGGCGATCACGAATGGGGTACAGAAGAATATTATATGGATGTCTATGTTGATTTAGATGGTGGCAATGATAATTATCAGTTCCTTGGAACTTTAAATTATAATGCTGACGGTCCTTTCACCAAAAACTGGGGTAACTCCGGTCCAACAACAGGTCAAATAATGCTACCAGAAACCTCACCACGAATTGACATCATGATCAAGCTCCGTGAAGATTCTGATCTTATCAACACGTTTTATTATTATAACATCATGCTTTCAGAAGATGTTGATGGCGTTGACTATTATTCAGATACCGCAACCGATCCTGGTGGCGGAACAAACGAAATTCGAATTTCAGCCAACGGCTTTACGTTTGACTTATCCCAAACTAAAGATGTCGACGTAGTATTCAGACAAGCTCGCATAGACTATGATGGAGATTGGGGAAACGGCGAAAACTACTTCAAAACATGGGCTGGAAGGCAAGGCTATGAAGTGCACTACAATCAATGGGCGACGTGGTCCGGTGAAGACGTCTATTACATCTATGACACCTATGGCCCTGGCACGGGATATGATGCCCTATTATTCACTGGTAGAATGGTTAAAACTGGGAAGCTTCACTTACGAATAGAGACATGGGACGATGATGGGATTGGCGACGATCATTTAAGCGCAGATTTAGACGTCACCTGGACAGTTCAAAATGCTGCGGGAAGTTATTATTGGGATCGCGGCGATGCTGCCTATTGGATAGACATCTATTTATCCTAAAAAAACAAGAGAGAATTTTCTTTTTTTCTATTATTTATTTCTTATCACTCTTTTTCTCTTTAAGTGGCTGAAAAAGCAAAAAAAGGAAGAAGATTTGAGTAGGTAGATAGTTAAATTAGTGGCAGCACTTCATCTTTGAATACTTCGAGTGGATCGCCGTAATTGCTTCTATAGGCAAAAATCAGAAAATGAACATTTGTTGCGTCAATAAAAGTGCGGATTTTTTCGGCAAGAATTTCCGGTGTTCCCCACGGCTGTGTTTTGACTAGTTCCTCGACCGTTTGATCCGCAAAGCGTTCATCGTTCTTACGGAGTTCTTTTGCATATTCTTGCATGTCTTCTTCACGTTTAAAGATTCTAATTCCGCCAAAAAAGGATTTAATCTTGTCTGATGGCTTTAAACCGAGTTTAGTAACCTCATTATCAAAGCGCTGAAAGACCTCAATAGATTTGTGGAAATAACCGCCCGTATTAAAGCCATCTGCAATTTTTGCTGCCAATTTTACAAATCGTGGTCCTTTACCACCAAGATGAATCGGAAAAGGTTGCGTGATTGGCTTTGGAAAATTTCGGCTGTTCTTTAAAGTCCAAAATTTTCCTTCAAAGTCCCATGTGTCGATTTTTGGGTCTAAAAGATTGCGAATGATCGTTACGTATTCTTCTAGTTGTTTAAGACGTTCGCCGGGCGTCGGAAAGGGAAACCCGTAGGCAAGATATTCATCTTCTTTCCAGCCGGCTCCTAAAAATAACTCAAATCTCCCATTAGACAGCACATCAAGAGTAGCTGTCATTTTTGCGAGAAGTGCGGGATTACGGAAAGATTGGCATAAAACTGTGTGTCCACCACGGAGTTTTTTTGACCACATCAACACAGCAGTTATGAAAGTCCACGCTTCAAGATACGGTTCTTTTCCTTCGCGTTGCTTGTCAAAGCCGGTTAAATGATCATTGGTATAGATTCCATAATAGTCTAAGGCTTCAGCTTTCTCAACAAAAGTTTGTAGTTGTTCTACGGACCAATCCGGTTGTCGTAAATATACGCCCCATTTTATAGTTGCCATTTAGTTCACCTCATAACTTTTTGCGCTTATCTGCCATACAAATTTGTGATTTTATGAAATTTTAGATTTGGCACCACCATTTTTTCACCGTACTTGAGACAAAGAGTTCCGTCAACGCAATTTATTTATAAATGCAGTATGCAGATTCTCTTGGGGGCTTCTTAATGGCAGTTCAACATGTTGAAATTGGCACCGTGGTAGACAAAACAATAAACACGTATCAAAGTAGATTTCGCGAATATGTTCCATATTATATTCTTTTTAATTCGTTAATGGGAATACTACTTATTGCTGCTGTAATAACAGTAATTTTTTCTTTATTGTCGCTTTTTAATCCTCAGCAAGCATCGTTCTCCGTGATTGGCTTTGTAATAAGTTTTATTTTTGCTGTTATTGCGATTGGTCTTAACTATTGGCTTAATGGTGCGGCTCAATACTCCATTCTTTTCAACCGTCCGTTGAAGGAATCGTTGGAAAAAACTCGCTCTAAAATCGTGTCATTAACCCTTTTAGCGCTTATTGTGAATATTGTTAATGCAATAGTTATCAGCATCGCATTTATTGCATCACTCGTCGTATATGTTCTTTTTATAATCGCAATTGCAGCAATAATCGAGAATAGCGGTGTTGCAATCCTTTTATTGTTATTGGGATTACAGGTACTCCCATTATTGGGTGTAGGAGCAGCAGCAATTTTATTAGCACCACTAAATATCTTTCCAACTCCGGTATATCTATATGAAAATGTTGGCATTCTTACTGCAATAAAAAAATCATGGGCTTTGGGACAGAATATTAGGATAAAATTATTCCTTCTAATAATTGTAATGACGCTGATTTTCGCTGTAGCTAGTCAATTAGTGACGGCAGGAGCTATATTTATTGCAACCCCGATAGTTGTAATTGGATTTTCCTTAATGCCGCAATGGGGCATATCTTCCTTAATTATCAGTGTCATACTTGCCGTACTCATTGTAATGACCTTAGCTGGCGTGATAATGCCATTAAAACAAATATGGCCTGCTATTGCATACATTGAAAGAAAAAAACCGATTCGTGAGGAAATTAAAGAAAAAAAATCTTTATACACCGAACCGCTTTTGTCTAAGAAAAAGCCAATATATGTGGAAGAAGAGCCGCAAAAACCGGAACTAACAATTTATTGTCGTTATTGTGGCACCAAAATTCCGCATGACTCTGTATTCTGTCCGAATTGTGGAACCAAGCTCAAATGATTTCATTGTAAAGGTTTTTGACTGACACATCAATCTTTTTTTCTACTTTTTGGACACTAATAGCGTATTTCCGTATATCCTCACGACTTTGAACATTTTGAAGCATTTTATGGAGTTTAAAGGAATATTCAGCGAGTTGCAAATGAATTGGATGTGTGTTATCAAATGTTGGGATATGAACAGTTTTTAGAAAGCCGGGACTTCCGAAACCACGACTTATATGACTAAAAGACTGCAGATAAGCATTTAAGATATTTGAATTTAATATAGCACAAAGATAATGAGCATGTAGCAGATTTTCTTGCGAGTCCACCATAAAGGGAATATAAGTGACTGTTTCAAACGGTATGAGGGCTTTTTGAAAAAAGTGCGTGTTTTTTTGAAGAGAATGATGTGCCACCGCAGCAATGATTTCTTTTCCCATCCGTCGCCACACTACTTTGAGTGGCGCCCATTGATTGGCACGCACATCAAATAACGTGTAAAAAGGCAAATTTTTGGCGCGTTTTTTCCATTTAGGGCGATTTTCTAGCTGTTTTCGAAACATTTCAAAGTATTGGTATAAGTCGGAATCTATACTGCGTATTTCGGGGATGGACACAATTTCTGGTGGATTAGCAACATGATAGGGTAATAGAATGTGGGTATCGACAATGATTTTCCAGCGATAAATGTTTTTTCCAAGAATAACGGGATAAATAAAGTCTTCTCTCACACATTGCGTCTGCGGCGGGACTTTATATTTTCCTAAGACGGGTTTATTCCGAAACGTAACCGTGAGTTTTTTCTTGTCATAGTTCAGTACGTCTATTAAAAAAATGGCAGATGCACCACCTGGATGAACACCACATTGAGCTTTGTATTGGGACGTTCCCATAATTTTTCTGAAGATAGAACGATTTTTCGACTCTATAAAACCCCATGGCGATTGTATATTCTCGGGAACTTGACTTATTACATTTCTTTTGGTATAGGCTATCTTATATAACTTACCTCTTAAATTAATCCTATAATGTGATTTTACTGGTGCATGATTAGATTCTTCAGTGAATTTCCACATTCTATACGTTACTTTTTCTAATACAGTTGTAACACCTTTTTTTAAATGTAAAATACCAACGTAGTTCCCAATTCCAAAAGGATTGACATATCTAAAATCATCAATAAGGTACACTCCCAATGGAATACTGTTGGGCAACATAAATTTCCTAAAACCACTACTGGAGCGTAAATACAACAGTTTAAAGGGAAACACTAAAGATAAAAATCCTCCCATTTTTAAATATTTATCACAGACATAATAAAGAAAAATGGCAGCAAAATCAAGGTTTCCTTTTAGTACTTGTCCTTTTAACGCGTGACTTGTAGCTGTTAGACCATACATGCTCCATAACTTGGACAAATCTACCTCATCTGTTTCTGTTAACTCATACCATAATAACCATGGCGGATTTCCAATTACCAGATCAAAGGCTTCAAAAAACACAGTTTGTTCTTTCAATGCATTGACATTAAATATCGGAATCTGAAGGGCAACACCCGACTTTTCTGCTAAAAGTCTCTCTTTGAATGGCATTGCATCGGAGAAAAATAAAAACACCATATTTAACCATGCAAGTAACGCTGAAAATGGGTTTAATTCAAATCCCACAAAGTGACGTAAAAAGTCCGACACTTTATGTGCCTGCAAATAATCTGCCAGCTGATGACGGAGAGTCGACGTAATCGTTTTAATTGCTTCTACCAAAAAGCGACCTGTTCCACAAGACGGATCTAAAATCATTGGAATTTGCTCTGAACCACGTACTGATGACAACCAAGCATTAAAAGCCGTTTCTATAGTAATATTCGCTAAAAATTGGGGCGTGTTATATTCCCCCAGATGATGGCGAATTTTTTTAGGAACTAACGTTTCATACAAAGATGTGAAAATATCAAACCCCGCCGCATCATTTTGAATGGAGACTAGTTGTCGTACTAGAATGCGAATATCCTCTACTCTCATGGAAGCAAGTTGGTGCATAAGTTCTTCGTCTTTTTTAGAAAGAACTAAAATGTTTTTTATCGAAAATAGAAAATCTGGCGGCTCTAAGTGAAAATTCCTAAACAACTGAACAATTTCAGATATCCGCTGTTCATGATGATACTGCCATAATATTGTATAGTCTGAGCTTTTTTGTGGTATATTTGCGTTTTTTACGACCACATACAAATATTCAAACAAGAAAATTAAGCCAACAAGATAAAGAACACTATATACTCCATATAAATACTCATAAATCGTACACAAAAAAGTATTTGTTCCTTTTGAACGAGAAGACTTTAACTCTATTTCCCGTTCAATATTTTTTTCCCCATATAACTTTTGAAAAAGGACAATTAAACGTCTAAACGACTCATCTTCTTGCGCTTTTAGTTCACGAAGTAACTGGATCTTTTTCTTTATAAAATCAAAAATAGGCGCATCCTTCAAATTGAACGTCTTAATAATCTTCGCTTCAAACGAGGTTCCATTGTTATTCACATAAATTCACAAAACAAAGTTTTTCTCTCTACACCTACGCTTAAAACTCTCTCTTAATAGAATTTCTAAAATCTTAAACAAAACCTATACGACTGAAACTAACACATATGGATGTGAAGTAGGTTAAACTTGGGCATACAGTGTCCATTGAAGCCAATGGAGTTTTTTATATGTAAATTCGCTTGGTAACTGTTGGAAAACGCGTGAAAAACTGAACTGTTCAACAAAACCTTTTCCTACAATTCTGAAGTGATAATGATGTCTGTGATTTTTAAAATCGTCTCTAAATTTATCTATCTATATAAGCCATTAAGTGCATATGATGTTCTTTAAATTATAGGAAAATGAATTATAAAAAAATAAAGATAATTAATTTAAGAAAATAATATGTAAAAAACAGCGACATTAAATCTTCTTTTTTTGTATTTTTTTGAATGTCAACGCCCTTTCTATATTATTTTTTGCC
>WAPZ01000826.1 GCA_015520535.1 Candidatus Heimdallarchaeota archaeon | reverse complement strand
GGGTGTCAAACGCTTTATCATCATTATTAATCCCGAGAAAAAAGATTTTTTTCTTGAATTTCGGCAATTTTTTTTAGCAAAATACGATAATTCCATTGTAATTGATTTTAAAATCCAAGAAGAACCATTGGGTTTTGGTCATGCCTTAAAAATCGGTTTATCTCATGCCATTGAGCAAAGTGAAAAGATGATTTTGTTTGCTGGTGACAATCTTTTTCCCGCCGAATTCATCAAAAAAATGATAAAAGAGCATTACAACGCCGAGAGCTTTTTAACGATTGCTCTCAAAAAAGTTTCACTCGAAGAAATTCATGAATTATCGACTGTAGAGCTGGATTCTGAAAATCGAATCAAACAAATTATTGAAAAGCCAAAACCAGAAGAAATACTCAGTTCTATAAGCGCATGTGCCTTTTATATTGTCAACAAAACATTCATGAAGTATATGAAATGGTTGAAAAAAACAAATAGAGGAGAATATGAAATACAAACGGTTTTTTCGAAGGTAATTGCGGAAGAAAAAAACGTAATAGGATGTATTGCGAAAAAATGGTATCATTTCTCACATATTACAGATTTATTTGGTAATAATATGAATGCCTTGCAACAACATACCGCACCACCACATATTTTAGTAGCAAAAGATGCACAGATCTCTAAAAATGCAATATTAGAAGAAAACGTTATTATTGGATCTCAAGCAATCGTTCCAGCTGATTGTCGGCTTAAAAATGTTATAGTTTTTCCCAAAACAAATTTAAGCCGATTCAAAAAATTATGGGAACAGAGAATTTTTTATTTAGATGAAAAAAGCATCACCCAGCAGTTAAAAGTCGATTAAGACTTGCATCTGAGGAAAAAACTTTGAGTGCGCCAGCATACACTAAGACTTACCTTTTTAATTCTAACTCAAGAATACAAAATTCTAGAAATCTTATTTTGTGCATTTTATTAGTTCACCGCGTCAGAGAGCAGTTTAAACTAATAGAAGATTATGATTATCTTAGTCGTTTGTTATCAGAACGTTCGACACTTTATTCGGAAAAATTTGCCAGTCGCAGAGAAGCACGTTCAGAATTTACGTTTTCAGCCAGTTTGTCCGGAAAAAGCAAATTACTCAATGAAAAATTTGTGGAAATCACCAGTCTTCTTCCAGATGGCACAATCGTTAATAGAAATGAGGTTAAAGACCCGCTTATTGTGGAAAACTGGATTTTCATCACGGAAAAAGGAATTGAATATATTGAAGAAGATTTTTGGTTAGAAGTGGGAATATCAGACATTTTTCGTGAATGCTTCATTCATTATTTAGAACTCACGTTAAAAAGGTTAGAAATATTTCAAAATTCGCTCACTCACGTTAAAAACTATTTAGAAGAATTAAAACGCATTGAATAGTTTAAAAATCTTTTTCTTCACACGGATTAAACATGTTTTTAAACAAAAAGACGATAAAGTAAACAAAAAAGGTGCACCTGAAAACAATGAATGCAAGGCATAAGTCGAGCACGTTCCAAAACATCCTGACTTATAACCCTACCTTGAAAACTTACCGCCGAGACATCCTTTTTTTGGCGCTTTTTATGCTTTACAATAAAAAAACCATCCATCAAGCCGATATTGAAGCGAAGTCGTGGCAAAAAGAGTTTTTTAAATATGCAGATGAGATAATTAAATACACAAATTCCACTGAGTTGTCTGTTTTAGCCATGGAATTCGATTGGACCGTGACGGAGATAATTCAAGCCTTTGATTTTTGGGAAGATAATAGTCTCATTGCGTATCATGACAACCAGATCCTTACGTTTACTTTTTTAGGGCTTAAAAGAGTAGAATTCTTATTAAGCAGTTATTATTTTTCCAAATTACAAGAAAAAATCACACTTCCATTGAAATTTAAGCATCATGCACTTCAAAAAACTAAAAAAACAAATCTTATGAAGCTTTTCGAGTATTTAATGTTACCTTCAACCAATTACAAGCACGTTGCCTATGCTATTGCTAGTTTTCTGCTACTACTGCTAATTGCCACACAAACTCTATATAATACACTCAAAGAAACTAACGTGTTCTTAACAGTTACACAAAAACAGTTTTTCACTTTAATGGCAGTGGCTATTTCGGCTACCCTTAGCTTCTCCTTAAGCATCATCTTTTACTGGATTGTTCGCATCCGGACACGAAAAAATTATATTTGGAACCAAATTGATAAGCAAATAGGATTTGAAATCATCATTTTACTTTTATGTGTCTTTAATGCTGCCGCAAGCATCAGTATTATCTTATATGACTTGAATTTTAATCTTTCAAGTGTAGTTGGGTTCTCTAAACTAGTATTACTCCTTGGGTTGTTTTTTATCGTCATGCTTCAAGTAAAACACATAAACGACTATAATGTGTTTCAACGATGGTTTTATACCTATATCCTAGAGGCGGTAGATTCGTTACCACAAGAAACACCGTTATTTTTCCTTGAAAAAATGATGAATAGTAACAAGTCCTCCTCTTCTGTGACCACAGCGATGAATTTTACTGCGCTAAAAAAGTTCTTTACGGAGTATACTAAAGAATTAAAGAATCAACAAAGATTTCAAATCCGACCATTTAAATTAAATTTCCTTTTGAGACTTAACCTTTTTCAGCAAAATAATTACATGATTTTTTTCTTTATACTCTGGTTTTCTTACATCTCTACCATTGGATTTGGCGCCGTAATGGCAAAAATACTCATTATAGATTTAAGACTCCCCGTGACGCTTGCTAACTCAAAACTCCTTGTTTCTGCCGTTGGTGCACTTATGCTTTCATCACTTTACCTTGTGTTCTATTTCCTTTTTATCAAACCCAAGATAACAGACACACTTACTAGAAATAGAAAAGCGTTACCACACATTTTTCTGAAAAATTCCTTCCATGACCTCTTATATTATAAAATAAATGATGAATTATATCTAACCCTCAGTCGCAAGGGATTACACATTGTCTTTCGTTTTTTCGACTTGTTTGGAATTAGTATGACCGCAACAATCCTTGTCTACGTCGTTTTACATGTTTTTTCTGCAGTCACCGTATTTAGTATTCTCAGTTTCTACTTTCCTCTGGTCGCTTTAGTTTTTGCAATACCAATAACCATAATTTACGTTCAACTTGGTATTTTGGCATGGATTTCAAATGTCGAAATGGAACTAGAACACTTTGATGAGTTGGTAACTAGACATCTGTCCGTGGAACCACAAGCTTTCCTGCAATCATTATTCACATATTACTTTATAACCCCATATATTGCAGAAAAAAAATATATTAAAGCGGGATTTCTCTAAAAATGCCACTTTTTTATTAACATGCTTGATGCGTTTTTGGAATTACGCTTAGGAAGTGATTTCCAAAATTTTTTTAATTTTCTCGACGTTTTCTTGATATAGCGTTTTTCGCCGTAAATCTAAAGGTATATTCAAACGTTTTGCTTGATATATTGAAAGTCCAGCTTCTTGTAATTCTTTTACGCTGAAACCCTTTCCTTTTCTCTTTTTGCCAATTTTTGGTGCTCTTACTTCCGGTGTCAAACTCATTGTCCACTATCCTCCATGGTTTTTTGAAAAAATCTTCATTTAAACGCATTTTTTTGAAAATTAAAGAAGTTTTCTTCGCCAAAGGCATTCTTAAAACCAAACAAATTCTGCTGTCACTTGCAAATCACAGGTGTAATAACAATGCCGTTTGAAGTTGAAATGGCGAAATCGGCTGCGGGCGTTCTCTATCACGAAGGCAAAATTTTAATTATTAAAAGGCGACCAACAGCAAAAATTGATGCAAATAAGTGGGAAGTGCCGAAAGGCAAAGTTCGACTCCACGAAGAAGATCCAAAAAAAACAATAGAGCGTGAATTTCTTGAGGAAACGGGCATAAAAGTCAAAGCTGGCCCTTTAATACACACGGAAAAACTCTCTATCCTCGGGTTTTCAATCACGCTCCTTGTCTATAAAGTAGAACCTCTCACATATCCGATTAAGGTCCAGCTTTCACATGAACACACCGATTTTGCATGGATTGGACCCGAAGATCTTGATAAGTATACTTTGGCAATGGGAATGCGAGGAACGCTGGAAAAAGCCTTTAGACTTTTCCAAGGACAAAAAACGGTTAAACCCGACACAAAAACGAGAAAAGGAAGTATATTATCCTTAGGTAAAATTCCAATCTCATTATTGGAAAAAATGGTTCAATTAAGAGGAGTCCGACAACTAGGGGTCCTTGAATACCCAGGTATTGGGCGAGATTGTTTCGTTGCTGATTATTTTCAAGCTATAAAAAAAGCACAAGAATTTTATCACTCCAATGATAACTGCCATCTGGTTGTTAAAGCCGATCCCATAACATTTCCCACTCCGAATCCCGGGAGATATGCGATTGTTGTAAATGCCAATGATGTCGCTACCACAGGTGCCATACCTTACGGTATTACCACAACGCTGCTTTTCCCACCAAACACCGCAGAAAATGAAGTCATTCAGATCCAAGAACAATTACACAAAACAAGTGAGGAACTCGGTATCATGGTTCTTGGGGGACACAGTGAAGTTTCAGAATCCCTTAATCATATTGTTATTTCGGCGTCTATGATCGGATTTGTTCCCAACGACTACTATATCAATAAGAAAGTCACCGAAAAAGATTCTATTTATATGTTAGGCTATGTAGGAACGGAAGGAACTGGAATTATTGCTTCTGAACTGGAACAAAAAGAAATCACACTAACTGCTACCCAAAACACCGCCTCGCAAACGCCAAAAATCGACTCAAAAATGTTGACACGTGCAAAAAAACTTGGAGAACAAATAGCGATTGTCCAGCCATTATTACAACTAAATAGAGAATTTAAGTTAAAACAAGCCCATGACGCCACAGAAGGCGGCGTTTTTGGAGCATTATGGGAATTTTCTCAGCGTTTGAACATTGGTCTTGAAATTGATGACACGCTTTTCCCCGTAGATCCTTCAACCGCCTATTTCAAAGAACTTTTGGGAATTGACATCAACAAATTAATTTCATCGGGGGTAGTTTTCTTTATTGGGGAACCTGGAATTGCAGACACATTAACGAAGGGGCAAATCGACGGGAAGCCACTAGTCGAAATTGGAAAAATTAGTCCAGAAAGAAAGGGTGTATATCTCACAACAACCCACTCATATCTGACTCCGCCACAGGCAGACGAGTTAATCATCGCTCTCGAAAAAATAGCTGCACTTCAAGTGGAAAACAAATGAAAACGCTAAAAAATACTCTTAACAAAGTATATGGTTTTAAATTGACGTCTTCCATTAAAAATCTTCAATACTATTTTTATTTGAATCCAAAAACAACATTAACTGCGTTTCTACGTATATTAAAGACGATGTTACACGTTTCAGACGAAAATTTTGACATTTTATTTCCGTCAATGCCTTCTATACCAGTAAATAAAAGCAAAAATGCAGATCTCTCCCTTGAAATGTTAATAGAAAATGCCGATCTTGGAATGTTCTGGTTAGAAGAAATTTTTCTGGCAAAAGAGAAAAAATTTGCTCTGGTTGAAGTTGGCAATCTTGTTCCTTTAACAATTGAACTGTCTCTCAATCAGCGTGAGCATATCTCTTTTTCTGCAAAAATGAGTTCTCACATCACAATTAGAGAAATAAGCAACTATATAAAAGAAATCTGTGCTTCTATAAGCTATCGTACCATAAAATGGAAAAATGAAGATTTAGACAATCGGAATAGGCAACTGGATTTACCAATAGGAAATATTATCTCTAGTTCTTCTAAATCCAGATTGATGTTTCAGTTGGAAAAAGATAAATAAATGAGTCGACAAATCCCGGTTATTATTGTTTCGTGAAGGTAAATACACATTTACTCGAGCCGTGGGCAATAGAAGCTTCGTGTTTTACTTGATAGCCATACTTTTTACCTAGCGAGCTAAAGATTTTTTCGTCCGGAACACATAAAATGGGCAATTCTCTGATGAGACTACGCAAAATACAATTGTAATTTTCCACAATGATGTTTCCATTTTCTTCAAAGACATTAAGTTGATGGCCAAAGTTTTTTGATATTGCAATAAACAAATCGACTAGGTTCGTTTCACCTTTTTCTTGTTTTATCTGGTTTTCTAAGGTTTCGATGGAGCGTTCACCGACTTTTTCTAAAAGCTTCGGAAGTTTTTTGTTGAGATCGGGTTCCGCTTTCATTAAGTTGATGAGATCTTTTAGGTAGCGACTATAGCGCTTGGGAAATAATTCTAAGCCATCATCCGTAAGTTTAACTAAATTAGATGGTCGTCCTTTTCCTTTTTCTCTCTTTTTTGGCTCGACACTAACAAGACCAAGGTTAGATAATTGACGGACATGCCATTGAACATTCGTATATGACATTCCCAGTTTTTCTTGAACCTCTTGTTGAAACATCTGATAATTTGGTGCCTCAATTAAAGTCATCATTATTTGCTGTTGAACTGGATGCAAGAACTTTAAAGTTATGGGGACTTCTTTTTTCATCGAGTGTGACACCTCTGTAGATAAAGCAACTGTCATATTTTGACACCTATCGTGCAATTTATTCATATATAAAGTTATTTTGTTTCTATTTAATCTTTTCGTTAAAAATATAAAAGTCTTTCATTGACTTTCTAATCTGAGAATAAGTTTTTACAGGTTTACGAGGCAATAAAGGAATTAAAAGGAAAGAAGGATTTCAACTACCGTGCCTAATAACAATGATCCGATCACAAACCATAAAATTAATCTGGTCACGGATCTAACCTTCTTATATCTCTGTTTTGCTGGAATATTGGATGGTGAAAGGAATAATATAAAAAAAACGCGTATAAGAAAGACACTAGCTAGTACAAGGAATGTTAACGCCGAAACTAGGGAGTACAAATGTTGAAACGTTAAAAAAGCCAAGAGATAAAAAATCGCAAGACCAAAAGCGGACAACGAAAAGCCAACTCGCTTTGCAAAAGACTCTCCACGTGTTACTGCCAATGTGGTTACGGCGTGTAAGCGATCACCTTCGACATCTTGTAATCCTTTCAAAATTTCACGACCAAGAGTTCCAAATAAAGCACCAATGATGAAAAGAACAACGACAGCAAAAAAACGGAAATTAAGACTGACATTTTTTGTATAAGTGATCCAAAAGATAACACCAAGTAGAAAGGGAGCAAAATAACTGGAAGAAACAATTATATTACCAATAATACCTTTTTTCTTTAAATTAAGTTTTGATTCACCCGTTGAGGACTGATAACTATATAATATACTTAAGAGTGCAAAAATAATGGTACTAATTGAAATTATGAGGTTAAAGAATAAGATACTCAAAATTATACCAAACAAATAAAGACCAATAATGAGATACAAAACCTCTCGCCGAGTGAGATCACCACGTACTAAAGGTCGATCCAAACGATTGTTGATTTTATCAATCGGGTAATCCGAATAATCATTTAACGCCATGGCAGCTGAGACGATACTTGCCGCCACTAAAAAGCCCACTAGAAACACAACCATATTTTGTGTCAAAAAAATAACCAAATTTGTGGTCTGTTTTGTCAAGAGTGCGGCAAATAAAGCGCCATTAATGGCAGCTAACCCCGCTAAGATACCCAAAGAAAGGCGTGTTAAATCCCAGTATGCCCTTATACGTTTCATGATCATTTTTTACCACCCAATTATTTACGCATCAAAGCTCACGTCTTTAAGTGTTGAAAATATTTGCTTCACCATTTTATGAGAAAATATCTGATCTAAAAGGCGAATCAATTTCTTATTAGATTTTAACGCGTCATAACTTCGTTTTATATTTTCTAAGTTCACTTTTGTAAGATTGAAAAACTTTACTCTTTCCTCGGCTGATAATAAACCCCTTTTCATTTTCCAATAGTAATCTTGCCACTTTACATAATTTATAGGGAATAAATATTGAAGTATAAGATCAAAGCTTCTACATGAAGGTAAGGGTGCGCTTATTTGTTCTTCAGACAAGTACAACGCAAAAACTAATGCATTTATCAAGTTGTTGTCAAAAAATTGAATCCACACAGCTATATTACCATACATTTTTTTACTATCATGCAACGTAGTATCCTTTCTCAATGTATAAAGAAAAAGAAGATAATGACATAAGATTTCTAAAATTTTACGTGTAGTAGCTGATAGTTGTTTTAAAGGCATCTCTAAAATATCCTTTTGTCTATAATGCGGAAAAGACTTTTTTCTCAGTTCTGTCCCCTTAAAAAGGAAATAAAAATTCATTAAACTAGAATTAAGGATTGGAAGAATTGCCTCAACACTATATTCCTTAGTTTTTTCTTTAAACACGTAAATGACTTGAATAACATATCGATCTTGATAATCAATGGACGCTTCAATATTTTTCCCCGTTTTTCGAATGAGAAGTTTTTTTCCAACGTAAAGTTCAGGTGTTTTATATTTCACATGTGGATCTCCGATTTTTAAATAAACTTCATCTGTAATAAAATAACGATAAAGGAATTTCCCAAGTAAAAAAGGTACCCAACCACTATTATTGCTATAAGGAGGGCTATTTTGAATTAATGGACTTTTCTTTCCAATTTCTACTCCCCGTGCGTTCCTAAAAAACGTTTTAAAAGGAATTGAATTAGTTTCCATGCTTATTATAAGTTGTAACATTTTGGGTGGAAAATAAATTCGAATTTCATAATTCTTTGTCTTCAAAAAGAGTGTCGAATCAAAATAATATCTTTTTTGGAGAGCAAGATGGTCATTTGATTGAGTCATGAACAAAACCGCAATGTAATCAGCAGAATTTGTCGATTTTTGTAGCGTTAAGACTGAAAACGGCATATTGACAGTTTTAAAAAGCGGTATTTCTCCAAAATCCACAATTTCTTTGATTAAATGATGTTTTAAAAGATATGAGCGAAAACTCACATAATGAGGATTGGTCAAAAAACGATTTGGAACCACAAAGGCAATAATTCCCTCTTTTTTGAGCATATTGAGCGCCCTTTCTATAAAAAGAACAAACATGTCATACTGCTGATCAATTAATTTGAAAGTTTTCCGAAAAAAACGCTTTTGCTGTTCTGGTAATTTCTTTGAGGAAACCCACGGAGGATTTCCAATTATTAAGTCGAAACCATCAGCATCCGGATCAGCTGCACCAAATTCAATATGTGGAAACTCAAAAAACCAGTGGAACGGTTTCCACAGTAAAAAATCTTGGTATTCAATATCAAGCGCTGAATTTTTTATGAAATGTGAATAAAAACCCTTATTCAATACCTCACGCGTCATAGAAGTCATAATATTTTTTTCATCTATTCTTTGGAACCCAATCAGCGCATTACCAACATAAATCTGAAGTATTATATGTTTAAAACTGTCACTTATCTGTGATTTTATGGAGGAATGATACTGAGGCAAACTAAGTAGCAATAACCGAATTCGAGCTAACGCTACTGCGGTTTCATTTAAATCAACACCATAAATATTTGGTAACACCATGTACATCTTAAGAAGGAATAATTTAACAGAAAACGCAATGTCTTTATTGGTGACAACATTAACTAATTGTAAATCTTTTGTTTTCTCTTGTAAATATCTTACAACCTCTTTTTCGTGATATTGTAATATTATTTTGAGAATTTCAAGAACCACAGTAGTATATGTCTCCAAAAACTGCCCCGTTCCGCAAGCTGGATCCAAAACTCGCAAAAAAAATAGACGTTCCAGAAAAGATCTAACTTCACTAGGTGACAGCTCTTTAATATACTTTTCTAACGCGTGTTTAAATTTAAAAGGATCTATTTGGAGATTTAAATAATGAAGCACCGTGGAAACAACGGTATGAAACGTTAAAAGTCTTGGCGTATAAAATGAGCCTTCTTTTTTCTTCTCGTCATGAAGTAACAAGTTCTCAAAAAAATCCATTATTAATTCTAATAACGCTTGAGAAGACGTGTTTTCAAACGTTTCTAACAAATTAAAGAAGGGAAGAAATTTGTCTGAAGCGGATATACTAACGTTCTCTTCACGCTTAAACTTATAATAATAGTCGTCAGCAATGTGAGTTTGACTATAATGATGCAAATCAATAAAAAGGATAGTTTCACCCAAAGTCGGAAAATACTCTAAATTAAAGTATTCTCTAATTTTAAAATCAACGTCACGTTCGTTACCAGAAACATAACGTAGGAAATTTAAAAGAATCATATGATAACTTACGTCTTGCGATATATGCGGTATTACTTTATTTATCGGAGTAAACAAGGAAAATGATGGCAAATATTCTTTTTTTTGGAGATACCACAGTATAAGATTTTGTAAAAGCACTTGTGGAATAAGACTTGCTAGCTCTGTTCTAACCGTAAGATCAATTTCTTTTGTTTTAAAGTCCTCAATTATGGCATCTTTCAATTTTACTAATTCTTTAACAATATTTGTTTTAATTGTTATATCATTCACCAATAATCACTAAAAAACACTCAAATTG
>WAPZ01000825.1 GCA_015520535.1 Candidatus Heimdallarchaeota archaeon | reverse complement strand
GATAGAGTATTAGTGTTTATGGATAACATTAATCGTCTAATAGATACAGAGTATGAAGACTTATTTCTTACCTTTTTAGAAATAGCAAAGCACTTAGCCGAAAACAAATATCCTTTTTTTATAATAATGGCGCTGAGTTCTGAGCATTATGAAACATATAAAGAAAAATTAGTTGATTTTCCACGCTTTACTGTTGAACGCTTTGATTTTGCAGAAGCAGAAGTCTTTTTGCGAAAGATGGGACCAGATATAATGCGCGATGCACAATATAGAAAAGAGTGTGTAAAGTATAGTGATCGAACCGCGTTTAATCTGATGTTTATTTGTGATGTGAATCGGTGGGTGCTTAAGAAATTTGAGGAAAAAGGGCAAACACAGCCGTCACTGGATGAAATCAAGTCTGAAGCCTTTAAGTACATTCGTCAATATGACTTAGAAGGATATTTGAGGGAAATTTATCAATTGGAAGAAGATGAAATTAACATTTTACAAACAATTTTACATCGCCAAAAGAATTATATTACTTTTGAAGCATTGCGTTCTAATAATCCAGATGCATTGAAACATCTAAAACGCTTGGAAGAATTGGGCTTGGTATTTGTTGATCGCGTTTCAAGTATGGTTCAAATCAAGAGTTATGGGCTTTACGAAAAAATGGGTGGTGAAAAGGGAGTCGATGTATTTTCGGAATCCATCCTTCTGTTGCAAGTGATTGAACAAGAACTCATATCCGGCAGTCGGCCATCAAGAAAGATTTTAGATCGCCTTTACCGCGCCTCATTAAGTGCTACTGCAGATCCAAATCTGGAACAGCTGGGGCTTAAATCCCAAGAAGTCTTTAAAAATGCCTTTGAACGTAATTTCTATTATGAAGCGTACAAAATAGCAATTATTGGTGGGAATTTCTATATTTCGGCACAAAATTTTGAATCAGCCGGAATTATCCTTGAAGATGCGGCAACCAAGTTTCACGAAATTGGAAAAACCTACTACTCAACCGAATTATTACAACAAGCAATGGTAGCCTATCAAAAAGCGGGCAGTGAGTGGAAATACAAAAGTGCCGCGCGAGAATGTGCAATTTTATTCCAAGATATGGCAGAGGAAATTGTTCGGAAAAATGCAAAAATGACGGCAATTGCACGTTCATACTATTTCCAAGCAGCGAGATTATTTTATTTAGCGGGCGAAAAAGATCGGGTGGAAGAAGTCGGAAAACGCGCGGTTCAAACCTACGAAAAAGAAAAAAACACCAATGAAATGCAGAAAGAATTCTTCTTGAATCTTTTAGACCATCTTCCAGGTGTAATAAAAATAAAATGATGGTTTTTTGAACAAATAGGTATAAAGGAGGTTAAAACATGAGTCAAAACACACAAGAATTAATAGACAAGGTTAAAGCACTTGAGGGTAAATTATCTGAAGAACTTAACATGTTAGAGAGCCGTATAAAGAGTTTTCATTCCGATATTCAATCCTCAAAGCAAAAATATGACGAGAATTATGATAAACTTCATAAAGAAATGCTTCAAAAAATTAATAACCTTATAGAAACGTTAAACAAAGCGTTTTCCCAAATTGAAGAGACAAAAAGTAAAGGCTGGGTGAAATGGAAAGATCAAGTTACAAAGGATTTGGCTGCCATCGTAGATACCTACGAACAGCATGTTCGCAAAGTTAAAGAAGACCAAATGGCATGGGCGGAAGAACAAGCTAAAAAATCGAAAGACCTTAAAAAACAGTTAGTGAACAATCTCCAACAAGTCGTAAATGCAAATTTTGGAAAGTCACTCACGGATGAAATAGATTCATTAAATGAATCGTTTGGTAAACAAATAGAAACAACGGCAAATAACTTGAAAAATCTCTTAGAAAGCCAGCTGGAATCGTTACGTTCAGTAACTAGTGATAATATTGGACGAGTAATTGAGGAATTGAAACATTTTAAAAGTGAAGTCCAAAAATTGACCGACACACATACCGCCGTCGAAGAAGCCTTTTCAACCGCTAGTTCAACTACAGAAGGATTTTATGAGGGGGTCACACGCGCATTAGAAGATCAAGTGTCCCTCACTATTGACAACATCCGCGAGATAATCAAAACGCAAGAAGACGAATTTTCAAAACAACTTGACGCTTTAAAGAAGAATTTTGACTCATTGAAGGAAAAGGCAAAACAAACCCTTGCAGAAACTTTAAACGCCGCCAAAGAAGCTGTGAACCAAGAAGTGGCGAAACAACAAGAAAAAATCTCCGAACTGGTGGCTTTATTTATTGAAAGCACACAGATGATAAAGAAAAATGACGAAGAACTCATGGAAAACCTGATGGGAGCTGTAAGAAAAGAATTTCGGGCAAAACTTTATAATGAACTATCAGAATTAACAGCGTCTTTCAATAGTTTTCAAGATAACTTTATTGGAATTGTGGATGACCTGATTTCACGCCTCAATAAGGCACGAGCTACGATGCAAAGTGAGTTAGAAAACACTATCATCAATCGTGTCGAACAAGTCAGCAAAATTAGTACGGATTTTGAAAGTCGCATGGAATTAACAATCAAAGAAGTTTTAGATGCACGAAATAAGCAAAACACACAACTTCTTAATGAAACTGCACAAATGATTACCCAACAAAAGGAAACCTTCACAAATACGCTCACAAAATTAAAAAATGACTGGGTTAACAAACTCAGCGAAAATTCCAACGCCTTAGAAGAAATAATCAATTCTTTTGATTCTAATGCCAGAGAACAGTTTACTAAAACAGAAAATCTCTTATTAACCACTAATAAAAAGACTGTTGAACAAGTAACATCATCCTTACAAGACTTTAAAGAAAAACAAGCCAAAGATTTCAGTGCCGCCTCTCAAGATTCAATCAACACCTTGAAAAACCAGAAAGATAACGTAATCCGAGAAATTGCAAATGTACAAGACCTTGGAACTTCAACCGCAGATTCTTTCATTGAAAAACTTCGCACGCAGGCTGAGGAAGCAAATAAATCATTGACTGGAATAACCGATGAAACTACAGCAAGAATCGAAACGATAAAACGTGACTCCAGCATTGAACTCACTAACATTATTGAAGGCGCACGCGGCAAAATCGATGAACGAATTAAAACCAGTAACCAAACAATTAAAGAAAGTATTGAGAAAAACACCAAAGACTTTGAACAGGAACTTATCCAAATCGGAAAAACCCTTTCTTCGAATCTAGAGGCTGTGCTCACCGAATTCAATAGCGTCCATGAAAAAGCGAAAAAATCACTTGACAACTTAATTCAAAAGCATCAAAATGCCCTTGCTAATACCGTCGAGGCAATTAAAGAACAAATCGAACAAGTGGAAAATACAAAACGCGAACTGACAGCAACCTTTGCAAAAATCGAAAGCTCCGCCGTGGCAAACTTTTCGGACTTTGAAAAGAATTTGAAAATGCATATCGAAAACGTTCAAAAACGCGGACAAGAAGTGTTAAAGCATACAGAAGACTTTATATCACTTTTACAACAATCTTCGTAAAGTAAATTTTCATATTAGGCTTTTAACATTCCATTTTTTTCTTCTTTCTTTCTTATTCATTTACTTTAATGAATATACAGCAGCATTGCTATTAGCAACGAAAACGTAAAGAATAATGCCTCCAGCATTAAAATGACTTTATTTTTATAATACGCAACTAAAAAGTGCTTTAATCTCCATGTTGATTGTACCTGATTTTGAAGGCTTAAAAGGCTTATTTTTCCGTTTTTAATTGGAACTAACCATGCAACACCCCAATCAACCGTATCTAATACCAAATGTGACAGTCCACCCATGCTAAACCATAAGAAGAAATCATTTTTTAAAAACATGGCAATGAAAATGCAAAACAGCCATACAACTGGCCAATGTGTAAAAAAATCACGATGATTCCGTAATTTGTATTTCTCGGGCAAAAAATTGAGGATAACGTAATCAAAATCTGGAATTACATTCCCAATAAGAAACAAAACGAAAAGATTTGTCGTTACATCACCACTAAATAAGGCGTACCCTAAAATGACTCCAAAAAATAAATGGGAATATGGCATCATGCTTAAGTACCCTTTAAATTCACTCGCTTTTCCTAAATGGCTGTCTGAGTTCCCAACTACTTCCTCTAAAAGCATTCTTATAAATGCTCTCAAAAACATGTTCACGAAGGAAAAAAGAAAACTGAATTAATAGGTGCTAAAAATGGGCGACTTTGCGATTGAAACACGCGAGCTTACGAAAATTTTCACAGTACACGAAAAATACTACTTTAAAACAAAAAAAATCAAAGCTTTAGACTCCATTAATTTTTCTGTGGAAAAAGGGGAAATTTTTGGTTTGTTAGGACCAAATGGTGCCGGAAAAACAACCCTAATTCGTATTTTACTGGGAATTCTCAAACCAACGTCTGGTTTCGTGCGTGTTCTCGGTTATGATCCCCAAAAAGACGCGCTCAAAATCCGTGAACGCGTCAGTTTACTGCCACAAGAAGCCGGTGTCATGGAAAATCTCACCGCTAAAGAAAATATTTTTTATTATGGTGCCATGCATGGAACTATTCCGCTTGAAGAACTAAAACGACGAACGGAAGAAATAATTGAGAAAGTCGGCTTAAAAGGGCGTGAAAATGACCTTACCAAGAATTTTTCTGGTGGAATGAAAAGAAAAGTCCTTGTTGCTCGTTCTTTAGTCATCGACCCCGAAATATTGTTTTTAGACGAACCTACTACAGGAATTGACATCTTAGGTGCACGAATTATCCGAAATCTCCTTAAACAATTATCTAAAACTAAAGAACGGACGATTTTTCTCACTTCACATGATATCAACGAAATTGAATTCCTCTGTGATCGCGTGGGAATTATTCTCAACGGAAAAATCATTGCTACAGGCTCACCGACGGAATTAAAAGATTTATTTGCTGAACAACATCTTGAAGATGTTTACATCGGATTATTAACAGGTGAAGGGGTGATGCAAAATGCCTAAAACGTCACGACTTTTATGGCTAGTTATAAGAGAGTTACGGAGTGCATCTCGGAGTAAATATTTAGTAATTTCATTTGTTCTTCTACCAATATTAATGTGGGTGCTGCAAGCATTATCATTCGGATTTTTCTCATTTACGTTCTCCACTAGTCAAGGATTGGTGCTATATTATGCAAATCAAGATCATACACCAAGTGGAATTGATCAAACAAATAAATCATTGGGTGATATTTTTATCGAAACGTTAAATCAACGAACAAAAGCCAATGAATCATTAGTATATAACGTTGAATTAAAAAGTATCGATGCTAATGAAGGATTTACTAAAATTAAAAGAGGAGAAATCAGTTTTTTCCTTTATATTCCAGAAAATTTTACCACATTGTGGAAATCGTGGAATGACATAACCGATCCCACACCACAACTTTATTTCTTTTATAGTCCCGCTGAATCTTTACGCTACATCCGTTTTACTACAGAATTTCAGCAGATTCTGCAACAACCACCATTTACACAAATTCAGTTAAATATAACAAAACAAACAACCATTTATTCTGAACAAGTGAAAATAGAAGGGAAACAAGAATTTAATTTTGGTGTCGGCATTTTCAGTTTAATGGCAATAATTATTGGTGTCATGGCTCCCGCACCGTTTGTTTCTGCATCTTTCGCCGGTGAAAGGGAGAAAAAAACATTGGAATCTTTAATTGCATTGCCATTAACAAGAAAATCCATTTTGATGGGTAAACTTCTCGCTGGCTTGATTCTTTGTGGTATTTTTGCCATTTTCAACATTGTCGGCATTTTTGCTTATGGAGCATTGATACGATACTTTGTAACTGCCAGTAATAATAATGCAAATGCAGTACCTGAAGAAAATTTACAATTCATTGGGGCAATCCGTCCCGAAGACATCATCTTACTTGTTTTCATAAGCTTAAGCATGCTTCTTACCGCATTTATTGCAATAAGTATTGGTGTTTCATTAGCCAGTCTTACAAGAGAAGTGCGAACCGCTGAAAGCATGTATTCAATTCTAATGCTCTTACCAGCTATGATAATTGGATTCGTAGGCATGTTTGCTGGTATTCCAGAAAAAATAGGAACATTGGGGTGGCTGCTGTACATCATTCCTTTTACGCATACTATGGCACTTCTTAACAAAGTTTTATATTTTCCAGCGGCACCATGGGAATATCTATTTCATATTAGCTATCTGATTTTTAGTACTGCTGCCATTCTTTTCATTGCTTCAAAAATGTTTGATCGTGAAGGACTTCTGAGCTAAAAATAAAATAGCAAAAATTGGGGTTTTAAGGCCCTTTCTTTTTCCTTTTTTTGAGCGGATCTTTCAGCATTTAAGAAGAAAAAACTAAATCTTTTTGGCTTTCTTTTTTCACGATTTTCTCTTTTATCAGTTCTTTTTCGAACTCGTTAAATTTTCTAAGATCCACGACAGACTCATCAACAACTTCGGGATATTTTTCCAAAAAGAGGTTAAGTATTTTACTTAATTGTCCTTCAAGTTTTTTGTCACGTTCATTGGCAGTAGCAGTGATGACAGCAATAATTTTTTTCGAATCATCGACACGAAAAGCCATTTTCACACGATTAGTAAAGATAACACGCCAAAGTTTTTCGTAACCGATTTCTTTGGTCAATGATGCCATTGCAGCAATGAAACCGGTTAGTAAGGTATGATCTTTTACTTGGGTGCATGTTTTTCCCCCAAAACATTTAGCAAAATATGGAATTCCACTTGCATTTAGAATAATAATGTCGTCAGCCATTTCTGAACACCATGTCCTTCCTTTCCATTCCTCTTTTTTTGTAGATTTTATAAAAGTCTTTGGATTGGGACAAAAAAGATTACATGTTTTTAAAGGCATTAAAAGGGTGGAGTTGCAG
>WAPZ01000824.1 GCA_015520535.1 Candidatus Heimdallarchaeota archaeon | reverse complement strand
TCGAGTAAAAATGTTTTCTCTGAATCAAACGATTTTAGACCATAGTTATCTCTTAAATGTGAAAAGTATATTATTTTGTTATAGACAGATGTAACATCATGAAGATCTACTACATCTTCTCTTTTTAGTTCATATTTTTTTAGTTCTTGATTTATAAAATAAGATAGTTTTTCCTTTATATCTACTAATTTAATAAAGTTCCTACTATGATAAATTTCTTTATTAAGTGCTTGAAAAGTTGAATAATAGAACGAATATTTTGAGGGGTCTAATACCTTAAGCCTTTTCGCATGTATATCACTTATAATAACATAATGTAGTTCATTCTTTTTTTTTGTCGCAATAATAAATGGAGTAAGATTTCTCAGATACTTCGTATTGTCAGGATCAAAATCGAATTCAACAAGTTTAAATTTGGCCTCTAAACCATGTTCATTAAAAAAAGTTTTTAACTCTGCAAAAGAACTACCCTTTTCATCCAAATGAATTTTCTCTTTAATATATTCTCTTGAAATACTAAGGTTAAAGAGATTATAAACAGTTTTAATGGCACTAATACCACAATCGTTATGAGAAAGTTGTTGATCAATCACATTATTATTCATTAATCACAGTTTAAAATTCTTCTAATTTTATTCCCTCATTGTTAACAGAATATATGTCGCTATTGTTAAAAAACAATCCCTCACTGTTTCTGTCTGTCATTGGTACATCTATTGCAATTATTTTTTTCCCGTTCAGGGATTTAATACTACTGACTGTGGTATGAGCAAAAACAATTCTATCTACTTTAAAATAAGCTAATGTTTCATCTATTTCTTCGTCAAGGATTAAAGAATAATTGTCATTGGCTTTCAAGTATCCCCTATACCATAAAGGTCCTTTTTGATTAATCAAAAATCTTATTGTGTCATTAAAATCCTTATCATTTAGGTAGTTTCTAATCGATTTATTGATTTCTGACAAATTAATCTTCATTTTTAAAATATCAGGATGTAAGCCACCGTGGATATATATAACATTATTAATTTTTACAATTGTATTTTTCTCTCTTAACCATTTTCCCAAAAATGTGTTTTTGTTGTACAGGAATGAATAATTAACACCTAATTTTCTTTGAATGTATTTATATTTTTTATGCAAGTATCTTAAGTCACCTTTTAGTACCATCATTTCATGATTTCCGAGCAGAAGATGAACTTTCCCACCTCGCGTTTCAGCTTGCTTCTCAAGTTTGTAAATAAACCATAGTGTCTCTGTCACCTTTTCTCCTCTATCAAAAATATCTCCGCAGAAAACCAGATGACCTTTCCCGAAATTCCAATTTCCTTCTTTAGTAATTATATGATTATTTTTAAGCAGAGTTAACAATGCGTCAAATTCCCCATGAACATCCCCTACAGAAAAAACACTATCTATTTTTGAAAAGATTGAAGGAATCGTGCCGTTTTCTTGATTAGAATTAGTTGGACAATTCAAAATGCCATTAAAAAAATCTTTTATTGGAATTAAGTTATATTTAATTGAAATATCTGGCGAAGACGAACCCTTTCCAACTGATGTAAATTCGATTGATTTGTAAGTACTATCATTAAATGAAAATATATAAGGGCCGTCAAAATACGTTTTTGTTTCACTTTCTTGTGGGGTAATAGTGAAATAAATTATAGAAGATACTATTGTTATAATAAATATTACCAAGCTTATTTTTTCTTTCATGTTTTTTTAATTTTTAGTCCAATTAACAATGCACCGATATATGCTAAAAGAATCATAAAATCAAGCCCTAATAAACCTTTAGTATCAATATTTATGAGCATTGTAAATACGAGTTCAAAAGGCAGATATTGTTTAATCAAGGTATCACCAAGTAAATCTGATATGCTAGGCGTTAAGATAAATAGCAATAAAATAAAAGTGGCTTTCCATCTTAGCCAAAATATTGAAACAGTAGTAAGTAAAAACCAATAAAAAGAAATAGAAAATAATCCTATAAATGGTATGAGAAATCTTTCAAAATTACCATTTTCTATTTTCAAAATTGCAATAGCTGCTAACAAAAAAGGAATGATTGTAAAAAAAAATGATTTTATAAAAATAACTAATAAACTATTGTTAGTTATTTTTAGACTTAGTATCTCAATAATAAATACTAATATTAGTATAAAAAAGATTGGCAGGAGTGACTTTATCACCAATTCACCTAAATTTAACGCACCCTCATTTATACTCTTCTGAATCATAAAAGAGATTAAAATAGTGTACAATGTTAAAAACATAAAGAACTTGCTGTTCTTCCCTATTTGATTTACTATTACTTTTCTAATCATAATTGAAGTGTTTTTAACTCACTTTTAATTTCTAGAGCTGAACAATATCTCATTTTAGGTGTTTTCGACAGTGATTTTTTTATTATTCTTAAAATATCGTTTGGTATTATCTCACCTTTTGGTGTATGTTTTCTCAGTTTAGGTTTTTCAGTTTTGATTAATTTGTAAAGACGTTTCCATGAAAAACTCTCAAACGGGTATGATTCATATACAATAAAGTAAAGCAGTACTCCAATCCTGTATATTTCTGAGCTTAAACTTGGAGTGTACTCATTGACATTTACAAAAGCATTTGATGCAATATTTTCAGGCTCTAAATAATTGTGAATGCCGCCTCTTCTAATTATTTGTTTGTCATTTTTGGAGTTGTAATAATAAGAGAATCCAAAGTCTATGAGTTTCAAATTTAGTTTATAGTCAATCAAAAATTGATTTGCATGAATATCACCATGTATAATTCCTTTTTGATGTACAAACGACATAACTTCAATAAGTTGCTTTATAATTACTATTTTTTCCATTAATTGTAGTTCGCCATTTTTAGTTAATTCCTTTAACGTTTTTCCCTTAACATATTCTAAAATTGCTAAGTCTCTTTTTTTATCAAACAAATAAAGTTTACAGACCAAAGGATGTTCGGTAAGTTCTTTCATTATTCCGAATTCTTGGTTAAAATACTCCCTTCTTTTTGTTTTGACATTAAGAGCAGCATTTTGATCAAAAATTAAAAATTTTAGTATTACTCTTTGATTTGTGCTTTTATCTGTAGCGAGGCAAATTGTTTCAAAATTTGACTGTTTTATTGTTTCAATAATTTCAAATTGTTCAATTTTTTTATTGCTTTTATCCAATTGTGAAACCGAATCAACTGGCATTATAAATTTTCTCTTAATTAGAATTTGCAAAAATTTTATAATTGCCTTTTCTTCATCTTTCTTCGTGTTAGTTTCAATTAGAATTTCATTCTTAACTTCAAGTAATGTCCTTGGCGTATTAAATCGCTCTAACAAGTTTTTTATTGAATTATTTATAGTAAAAATACTTTTAGTACTTTTATTAAACACAACAAAGTTATTGGTTATTTCTTCCTCTTTAAGTTTACTCTCAGGGATTACTTTTGCTAACTCTGCAATTCTACAATATTCTGGAAATATATATTTGCAATCTACAGATACTTTCCCAAAAAGTGTGTAAAGCGCGATTTTCATTAGTTTTAATTTTTGTAAAACTTAAAGTTCAATTAATATGGAAAATCTACGCTTTACACGAGAGCAAGTTAAGGAAATTTTAGGACAAATAG
>WAPZ01000823.1 GCA_015520535.1 Candidatus Heimdallarchaeota archaeon | reverse complement strand
CCTATATTTTGTACATATATTTTATGAGAAAAGTTACTCATAAAATATATGTACAAAATATAGGGAAGCACACCACAAAAAAATTGAGATTGGAAGGATTGAAAAATATGATGAACCAAAACAAAACTGCCCCTTTAAATGGAAATGCAAGCTCACATCCAAAAAAGTCAAAACGTTCACGTGTTACATTGGTTGGGGCGTTTGGTTTTTTTCTTACGTTATTGGGAACAATCGTGCTCAATCTTCTCGGGTATCAAGTTAAACAACAGTATCTTATATTCTTTCTTCTTTCATTCCTCTACTTATTTTTATTAGGGCTCACCTTGGAACAACTCTACAAAAGAGGCTTTGTCATTTGGTCATTCTCTGCACTTGTCAGTTTTCTTGGGTTATTCGTTATTTGGCTACCACTTTTGCTTTATGCCTTAGATATTGCTGACCTCCGACTTTGGATGGGAAGCGTTCTTTTTGGACTCCTCTTATTGTTGTTTGCCTACTTTAATGAGGCCTATGACTTAAATAAAAAGTTCTTTTACCGCATGCAATTAGTGTATGATTATATTCGTTCCGGAAAATTTCTGCAAGCCATTAAAAGTACAATTATGACGGTAGTTTTTCTTGTCAGCGCCTTTTTTAGTGCTATCTGGCGTGCACTTACCCGCTTGCCATATCTGATTAATAAAGCTCTTAAGTATGTGCATCGTACAATCGTGAAAATGTTTCTTTACCTTAAAAATGAATACGATCGTTTTTATTTTTATGGCTTTCTTCTTCTAGCCTGGACAGCACCTTTTTTAATTTCTTCAACTCCCGAGCAATTTTTTGTGCTTAATATCTTTTTTGTGACACTATTTTTTATCGGTCTAGTCACACGAAAGTCAGAACGGGTTCAGCGTTTTGTTCGTACATCCGTTGAAAGAACATGGAATTTTGCCTACCGTGTAAACGAGAAAGTAGAGCGCATGAAAGCGCGTATGACTAAAACACAAACCATCTGTCCGAACTGCAATCAAAACATGCCACTGAATGCTAATACTTGTCCCCACTGCAATGCCACAATCCAAAGATGTGTTATTTGCCGACTACCAATCACTATCAGCAATGAAGAAGGTGAACGGCTCACGACGTGCCCCCACTGCCACAATCCCTTTCATCAAAAACATTGGGAGCGCTGGTTGCAAATTTCACATGCTTGTCCCGTTTGTAAGACTCCGGCATAATGATAATGGTCTGTGCCTGTCAAAAAAGCCTAATGACCATATTAAAAAGTATTTAAATACTAACACAGTTTATTTTATTGGAAACGAAAACTTAGGTGAAGCTAATTATGCCCGCATTGAAAGAAGGAGACGTCGCCCCAGATTTTTCTACAAAAACCATTGATGGTGATGAAATTTCTCTTCAACATTTGAAAGGAAAATTTGTGATCTTGTTTTTCTATCCGGCAGCACATACCTTTGGCTGTACACGAGAAGCATGTGGTTTTCGGGACGTATATGAAGATCTAAAAATGAAAAACGTCGAAATAATAGGTGTATCTGTGGATCCTCCAGAAAAACAGCGCAGTTTTAAGGAAAAATACAATTTATCGTATCATTTAATTGCGGATACCACGAAAGAGCTAACTAAGCGCTATTGTGGGACGGGACTTTTAGGAAAAGCCAATCGCATTACTTATCTAATAAGTCCTGAGGGAAGAATTTTGAAAATTTGGAAATTGACGGGTCTTTTAGCACAAATGAATCTTTATAGCCATGCCAAAAAAGTTAAAGAGACACTTTTATCCTTAAATGCTTCAAAAAGTTAAAAAAATGAGAATTTGTCACGTCTAACCGGTCTTTTATTTGGAAAAGAGAAAACATTGTTTGGATTCATAGATATTTTTTTAACAGCTCGATTGTTTCTTTTTTATTTATGTCCCTTTTTCCAAACCCGGGAACTGCGCCTAATTTGATAGCTTCGTTCATATAATTTTCGTAATTTGTAATGAGCATTAAAGGTGTTTTGATACCCATTTCTTTTGCTGTCTTAATTAGTTCAAGACCACTTTTGCCGTCAGCATCGCCAATTCGATTGATTAAAGCTAAGTCGAATTCTTCGTCTTTCAGTCGCTTGAGGCCGTCATCCATAGTGCGAGTTTGAACAACTTCAACAGAAAAGTTTTGTTTGAGCATTCGTTCGATTCTTCCGCCGTCATATCCGCAATGTCCTATTAATAGTACTTTTTTCATAATAATTTCCTCAGTCATAGGTTTTTTGCTCAAGAAAAACAGTGTGCTGAGGCTTCAAATATATAGTGTTTGCGTCAAAAGAGTTGGATCGGCGAAATTTCTATTTTTGGGGATCAAGAATGGAGAAAAAGTAGTAATAGGAAAAATATAAAATCATCTTTGTCTTAAGAGGGTTCCAAGACGTTTGATTCCTTCTTCAATGTCTTCTGGTGGGAGTAAACTGAATGAAAGCCGCATACCATTTGTTGCTGGTCGTGTTTTAATTAATTCATTCCGCTCTGGTAGATAGTCAAATCCACTGATTGGGTAGAAGGCTTGACCTGGAACATACATAAGATCATTAGGTATGGCTACTTTTTCAAGAAACTCTTTTGTATTGAACTCAGGATTGGCAGCATCTTCCCACCATACGAAAAAGCCACCAGTGGGTTTTGTGTAAATCCCGTTTTCTGGCATGTATTCTGCAATTGCCCGCAACATTGTTTTTCCACGTTCTTCATACTGTCCGACAATATGTTTTAACGCGTCGTCAATGTAATTTTCGTAATAAATTCGTGTCAATTCTTGTGTAAGCGACGGCGTGCAAAGATCTTGATATCCTTTTGCCTTAATAACTTGTTCGCCAATTGCTGGAGGCATATATGTATAGCCTAATCTGAAAACCGCGGCTTCTTTACTGGTTGAGGTGCCATAAATGACGCGTTTATTTTCCTTGTCGAAGGCTTTCAAGGGATAAATGGGCTTACGGTCAAATTGCATTTCTTTGTATGCTTCATCTTCTAAGATTAAAATGTCATAGGTTTCAGCGATATCCCAAATGGCTTCTTTTCGTTTCATTGGAAGTGTTGTTCCTTTTGGATTGTCGGAATACGCTATAATGTATAATAATTTAGGTTTCTTTCCAAATTCCTTAATCGAGAGATCAATTGCTTTTTCCAGATATTCAGGAATGATTCCATCCGTATCAGTCGGTATTGTTATCACTCTAGCATCTAAAATGCTGGCTGGACCAACAAATCCTAAATACGTAGGTCGTGTGCATAACACTACGTCTCCGGGGTTAATTAACACGTTAAGGACAAGATATAAGAACTGTTGTGAACCGGTTGTAATAATTACATTTTTCCAATCTTCTTCGGGATTGAGTGGTAAGTGTTCTCGCTGAACCATTCTTTTTGCAAGCGTTTTTCTTAACGCCGGCAGCCCTTCTGTCGGACCATAGTTGAAAAACGTCAGCATTTTTTTGTAGCCTTCATTAGTTTTGATTTCAGCGGCTATTTGTTCAGACAGATCAGAAAAGATTTTCGAAAAGACGTCTAATGGTAATAATCCCGGCAATCCTCCCGCGAAGTAGTATTTCGTCATGTTTCTGAGCAAACGTCGAATTTCACTTTCTGGTATTTTCTTCGTCCATTCAGCAAAAAGGTCATCTCTTTTTATTTTTTGAAGTTCTTCTGTCATTTAAATCACACCTAATAAGAGTATCATACATTTTGTGAAAAAATTAAGAGACTCTTCTTTTATTAAGAGGTATGAACTCTTATTATCTCCGTGTTGAACATTTGAAATGCCATATATAAAGATTGTTTAAAATGTCAAAAATAATAACCAAAGTGAATAAAAAAATGATATATCACGAAAAAGACATGCTTACGCGTTAATAGATGCCTTTTACTGCAACTCACTGAGCAATTTAGGTGATAACTCTTGTTTAATCATTTCTTCCAATTTTAAATATTGAGCGTAAGTATTTCTGATAAGGAGATAGATGGCTTGTGGAAGATCCATGCTTTCATATAAGAAATCGTCCAAATTGCCTTCTTTTGCTAGCTGAAATAGTTTCGGATGAACTTCCAAGCGCGAATCTTTTTCAAGTAGAATGTTTCGAAATTTCAGTTGTTTGACAAAATTTTCAAGCCATTGCGGTGTTACTTTATACCCTTGTTCTTTTAAATGTGTAAAAAGCTCATTTTCTGTCATTTTTTGTTGCATCAATAGAAGAACGATTATCTTTGCACGTTTGGCATGGAATTGGCGATATGTCCGCAAAAGTGGAAAAAATGTATAATTAGAATCCAAACGCCCTTTCATACGTTTTTTATGACGCGTTATGAGTTTCATTTGGCTATGCATTCCGATAAATTTTCCGAAAAAGAGCTGTAACAACCGTATTATGATCCATAAAAATGCAAGACTTCCGAAAAAGGTCGTAATATTCAACGTTGCAAGAGTACTGGTATCAGAACCTAAAAACTCTAAAAATTGGATTACTTGATCTTGAATTATAT
>WAPZ01000822.1 GCA_015520535.1 Candidatus Heimdallarchaeota archaeon | reverse complement strand
TTTTGATGTGAATTTTACCAGCAATGCCTACCTGCCTAACCAACTTGGCCTGGGCAAAGGAGTGAGTAAAGGTTTTGGAGTACTAAGGCATGTACGCAAAAAAGAAGAGCTATAAATGAAGAAAGACTGCATGGAAGAAGAATAGAATTGTAAATAAACTTTTCGATTAACAAATGAACAACAATATTAGAAATCAGATTTATCTCGCAGCGTTGCTGCACGATATTGGCAAATTCTATCAACGGGCTGATAAAAACTTCTCTGATAAGTATAATGAGTTGTCTGACTACTCCAGTAATTTGGCCAATGATATATGTCCTGTCAATGACCATGGAAGATTTGGCTATCAGCATGTAGTCTGGACCAATGAATTTTTTGAAAGACAAAAAGCTATATTTGAACAAATACCCAACGTTAAAATTAACCCTTACGAAAATAAAAGTACCGAAAACCTGGTTACATTTGCCTGTAATCATCATCGTCCGCAGACCAAAGTACAAGCCATTATTTCCCTCGCTGATGCGTATAGTGCCGGTATCGACAGGACAAATGCTGAAGATTTAGAAGAAAAAGAATATGCCGGGAAAAATATTGAGTGGGGGAAAAATAGGTATAAAACAATACCTCTTTTCTCTATTTTTAACATTATTAATAAAGGTAATGGGAATTATGCTTTTCCGCTTGAGAAACTTAATGTATCCGAAAATATATTTCCCAATAGGATTGAAAAAAAGGAAGATGGTATTAGTGAGAAAGCGTATAAAAAGCTATGGCAGTCTTTCGTTGAAGAATTTAAACAATTACCAACTGACAGTTTCAATGGGTTCTCGGAATCTTTATTGTTCCTTTTAAAAAAATACACCTGGTCTATCCCTTCCAACACAATGGATATGGCCAATGTGAGTTTGTTTGAACATTTAAAGACAACGGCAGCTTTTGCACATTCCATTTACACATATTACAATGAAAATCCTGTTGATTTCAGTTGGAATGCTTCTGACAAAAAACTGAAAGTAAATGAAGATAAATATCCTGTAATGTTACTTGGGGTGGATATCTCCGGTATCCAGAAATTTATTTACAATATCGCCAGCAGTAAAGCAGCCAAAAGTTTGAAAGGCCGGTCATTTTATTTGCAATTACTCATTGATTCCATGATTCAAAGGGTGATCACCCATCCTGACATACAGGCCACCATCGGCCATGTGGTTTATTCCTCAGGAGGGAAATTTTATATGATACTTCCTAATACGGATAAAGTAAAAAAAGCATTAACGGAACTTAAAAATAATTTTGAAAAAGAATTATGGGAAGAACATAAAGGGAAGATATCGGTCAACTTCGGTTATGCCGGCTTTGCCTACCGGTATCAAAAAGTGGATAACAAATGGAAATCCTGGATAAATATCGAAGGCATTGAAGGCGATAAATATTTGCATGATTTATGGAAGACGGTGGCCGACAAAATCAACCTGGATAAAAACAAGCCGTTTCAATCTGTGTTACTTGAGAGCTGGGATGAATTTTTTGATGAAAAAAGCAAAAATTTATTAGCCAAAAAAGATGCAGAAATTTGCGCGGTGACCGGAGAAGAATTGGATAAAGAAAATAGAACCGTACTCGATAAAGATGCTGACGGAAATAAAATATATGTCAGTAAACCGGTATACGACCAGGTGGAATTGGGAACAGCTTTAAAAGATGTTGATTATTTGATAACATTTAAGGATCCTAAAGAAAATGCTGACTATTTGAATAACCGAGCACATGCACATATCAAAGTTTTAGGTATCGATCATTATTTATTTGACAAGAATGAATTGACAAAAAATAAAGCTGAGTTTAGAAAAATTTCCTCGGCCGATATGTCTAGGGTTATTAAAATAAATGACACTGAACATTTTCTTGTTGGAATTGGTGGTCAACAAATCAGTTACGGATTCCAGTTTTACGGAGGTAATGAACAAGCGTATTATCGGGATGATTTGGGTAAAGTAATTGTTAACAAGGTTAAAAAGCGCAGTTTCACTTTTGAGAAAAAAGAGGAAAAGGCTTTTGATGGGTTAACCCGTATTGATCCTAAAAATGAAGACTCGCAAACTTATCTTGGTATTTTAAGAATGGATGTGGATAACCTCGGTAATATCTTTATTAAAGGTTTTAATGAAAAACAAAGAAGTTTTGCCGCTTATGCTACACTTTCGTTCTTACTTGATTTATTTTTTAGCGGGTACCTTAACACCATTCGTAACAAAGAGGAGTACAGAGACTGGGTAAACATTCTATATTCCGGTGGTGATGATGTATTTGCCGTGGGGCGATGGGATAAACTTATTGAATTTGCCGAAGAACTTCGTCAAAAGTTTAGGGAGTTTACTGGTAGAGAGGATATCTCCATTTCCGGAGGAATGGTGGCAGTCAGGAATAAATTTCCGATTGCTAAAGCGGCTGATTTGGCTGAACATGCCGAAAAAGTAGCAAAAGGCAAATTTGAAGAAAAAAATGCCATTACCCTTTTCGGTGAGACAATCTCGTGGAATGAAGAATTTGATTTTGTTAAGAATTATAAGGAGGGATTTTATAGTAGGATTAAAAAAGAGAATGGTAAAAAAATGTCCAAAGGCATTTTGCATCGGTTGATGCTTTTTGCGCAGATAAAAAAGGACAATGAACGAAAGCTGATAGAAGACAAGTCATTTAAACCCGACCTGAGCTATAAGTGGAATACTGCCTATTACCTTAAACGCTTTTCTCAAAGACATAAGGAAAATAGAAAAGAAATATATAAGGAGTTTATTATAGAAAGATTGATGCATGACTTATTTACAGATAATGATACAAACCGTCATTACGAAAAAGTCGCATTAGCCTGCCGATGGGCAGAGTTAGCTTTAAAGCTTAAAGAAGAAAAAATTAATCGGAAACCTTAAAATTTTAAAATTATGAGTGATTGTATTGCATATCCGCAACAAAAACTAAAAAAAGAGTGGATTCAAAATGAAATTGACGATTGCGCTGTTGAGTGGGCAAAATCATTTGGTAAGTATTTAACTACTACTGATGATCTAAATCCATTAACTACATCTCAAATACGCAAATTTTTTGGTGAATTAAAAAGAATTCAAGCTGCACCATCAAAGTACAAAGAAGATGTTCCTCTATTAAAAGCCAAATTAGCTTATGCAGTTGGCAGAGATAAAAAAACGA
>WAPZ01000821.1 GCA_015520535.1 Candidatus Heimdallarchaeota archaeon | reverse complement strand
GGGTAGTGCAGAACAACCTAAACCGGATTGGAGGCTAATTGCGGTTAGAGGAAACAAGCATTATTATTGTTTTAAACGACAAAAAAGAAAAAAACGGAGGAAGAGAGATGGCAGTTAAAAAAGTTCAAGGGTTAATGGTTGATTGCCCGTCTTGTGAAAGCACTTTGCTAATTGAAGTTGACAAGGATAACGAAGTTGTTGTGTCATTAATTCCAAGAAACAAAGAACAACTCAAAGAAAAAGCAGAAAAAATTGAACAAAAAGAAAAAGAAAAGTCGTTTTTGGATAAAATCTTTGGTGATTAGGAAATGAAAGGGGTTTTGTTATGGCTGAAAATTTGCAGACAACAGCCAGGATTATTTCGGATTATGATGAAGTGCATTCTGGGGCTGATGAAGGGCAAATTGAAACTGAAAAAGAGGAAAATAAAGAGAAAATTTCTCTTTTTTCGTCCAAGCCGATAATAAAGATTTTTTTTAACAGTATATTAACTAACAAATTTGGTTCGCGTTGGAAACTTGATCAAAGTGAACTTAATTTGTTGACAAAAGCAACGGACGATTTACTCATTAAATATTCTATAAATTTCGGTAAATATTCGGAGGAAATAAATTTTATTAGTGTTTTAGGTATGATATTGTTAAGTCGCATCGAACTTGGAGAAAAAGATGAGGATACTATTTATCCCCAAAAAAGAAAACAGAATAATAGTAATACTCGGAAAAAAGGGAGCCGGTAAAAGTTTTTATGCGAATCAGCTTGTTAAAAAAGAACCTGCGGTTATTATTGACCCCTTAAATGAATATAGAGGTGGGATTTACTTTTTTAATTATGAGGAATTTGAAAAATTCGATTTCGCTATAGGTGTTTTCAAAATAATTTTAAAGTTCAAGGATGATGAGGATTATTCATCTGCATTTGCAAAAGTTTTTGAAGTGGGCAACTGTTTATTGCTTGTAGAAGAAGCAGATCTTTTCGCGCAATCTCAAAACATAGATAGCAATCTAAGAAAAATATTGCGCTATGGAAGACATCGCAATATAGATCAAATATACATATCACGTAGACCTTATGAGTTGAACAGGCTTGTAACAGCAATGGCGGATGAAATCGTGGTGTTCAGAATTAACGAACAGAGAGACCTTGAATTTTTGCAAAAGTATGGTTTTAATCCTGATGAGATTAGAAGTTTATCTAATTATCAACACATAAAAAAAGACTTGACAACTTGACGGTATTTGTGTAAATTTGACCAAACAAAAAAAAAGGGGACTTAACAATGTTTAATCCTGAAAAAATACTCGCAACCGCGTTGGGAGTAGTTGTGGGAATGATCATTTATGAGAAGTTTGTCAAGGATCTGTTGTAAAACCGGGGAGGGCTGCAAATGAAATTCGCTTTGAGCAAAACGGTTTTAACCGACTGGGAGGAAAAAATCCCCGCGGGGCTTTATAGAGGGCTATTCGTGAGATTTTCGGGAACAAATAATACGGGATACACATTATCAGCAGCGGATATTGGGAATTTCAAGCTTACTCTTAATGGTGAGCAAATTATGTTCATAAGTAGCGATTTTCTGGCAGACCTAAATAATCAATGGTTTGGCTATCAGGAGGCATCCTCTACGAGTGGGGGGTCTTTTGCTTTTTCCTTTATTGTTCCGTTCTATCGACCCGGGTTTCCTTCAGGCTTGCATGTTAAGCCCGATGATGAATTGTACTTGGCACTGCAGGTCGGGGGAAATGTATCAAGTTATGTTGCAAACTGGAAGATCGAGGTCGACACACTTCCGACAAACGAGCCCGAGAAGTACATATTGCGAATTCTGCAGGCAAATGAAACTGTAGGAGGGGCTGTTACTTACAAAAAGCGAATTCCGAACGAAAATGTCTTTGAGTTATTCTTGAAAGGTTCAAATGTCTCTAAAGTTCAAATTGAACGTGACGGTGAGCTTGTATATTCGAGTAGCTACAACAACCTGATCGCTGAATCGAGCTTGCGAAATCGGGTTGAGTCAAGTACAGTTAATTATGCTGATTTGGTATTAGGAGATCAGGTTAGTGATATGTTAAGCGACCAAGTCGATGTAGAATTTACCACTACGGCAAGCGACACAGTTTATATTCAGTATATATCTTTTGCTTTTGACAATGAAAGAAAAAGGCAAAGTTTCAATTTGAGGCAAAATGAAGTTGAAAAACGAATTGCCCCAATAAAGGCCAAACGGCCTCGCGAAATTGAGGTTGTCCGATCTCCTGAATTAGAGCAAAAATTGGTGTTATTGTAATGACATTATGAAGAATGATTTAAGATTTTTTGAAAATCAAAATACGGAAAGCCCCGGTGCTAATAACTATAAGAAAACAATATTGCGCTGGGGCTTAACCGTTTACATTGGATTATATGTTTATTATAAATTTTTTACAAATTGAGGTAAATATGTCTACTATTCCTAAAAAACATATAAAAACGCCCGATGGCTACATAATTCCCCCACAAGGGGAAATGTGGATGATACGGAAATACGATTATAGGAGCTTTAAAGATGCAACCCGATTTATGAGAGATATAGGGGTGTGGGATCAAGTTGGGTGGAAAAAGTGGCTTGCAAAAGTTTTGGAATGGCGAACATGGCTAGACATAAAAGCTTTGCCTTATGTATTGAACTTCCTGGGACTTGATGAAAATACGGATGTTGGCAAATGGATTAAACAGGCGCTCGAAAAATATTATCAACAACTCAAATCTTTACAAGAAAATCAAGCCATTGAATTTTACAAAAAACTTTTTCAAAATGTCAGAAGCGAGAAATCGCTTGATGATTACGTTATTGATGTAAAAATTCCTATCGCTGTTCACGGCGATTTAAGGAAGCAAATCGACAAATTCGACAAACTCGATCAGTGGCAAAAACTTGGTGTTATTCATTTTTGCGTAACCCGGATCTACAGGACTGCAGGAAAAATGTTCCAGTTTGATTTTTCTGATAAAGTTATGGCGAGGACATTTGTAACAATGATGGTATTGGGCTTAAAGCTACACAAACAGGAATGGTTTTCTCATTTCGGAAGTGCACGGAAAGCACTTGCCGGTGAGGGAGTAGGTGAATGTTTTGTACATCTTGCATATGAAAAATATGTACCACTCCATCAAACAGCTTTTGACAAGATGAGAAGTTGCGCAAATTTTATTTCGATGTTTGATTTTTCTGCGTCACAAGCCGAAATGGAAAACTTCCTAAAGGATGCAAACGATTTCTTTGAAAAAGGAAAACAGAAAAAATCAATCGATACTACTCAAAAAAACTTTAAAGTTGCAGGATTTTCGCTCATAACAGCAGTTTTAGGGTTATTTTTAAGTAGGAGATAATAATGGAATTTAAATTTTCGAAAAAGGGCGTGTGGATAGCAATCCCAATTCCAAAAAGACTTTGGCAGAAAGATGATGGTTCCATCGATGAAGGTTTTGAAATCCCATCAGGGGTCTATAATTTATACTTGAACATTCCTTTTGAGGGAAGCGTTGCGGAAGCACTTCAAAATCTTATCGGCACAAATGTAGGAAGTTATGACAATCCTATATATATTCTCGATATAGGTGTAAGAAACGAAAAACTGTTCGTTCAAATCAAAGTAGGTGATCCTGCGCTTGTTACTGTTATTGCTTTGTTGAGTGCGCTCGGAATAGCCGGATTAGGGATAGGATACTTGTTGGCAAAAGTTGAGCGCGTTGTTTATATCAGCTATCCAGTCTTGTTGTTTGGTGGATACTATCTTGTGAGGAAATTAAGATGAAAAAATTATGGCCATTAGTTTTAATTCCATTTATTGTAAAACCTAAAAAGCCTGGTGGTAAAGTTATCATAAACTACGAAAAGGTAATGAAATGGAAAAATGATGTTATTCGCATTCGAAACGAAGTAGGCTGCGAACTCACTCCAGCCTTCATCTTGGCGATTGTCGCTCAGGAGTCCGGCGGCGATCCGGATGCTAAGGGGAAATCCGGAGAAATTGGCCTAATGCAAGTTTCTTATGTAGCCTACTCAGATACGGGAGTTCCCTGGAGTTATGAGCAAATCGTTGATCCCTTGAAAAACCTTGAAACTGGAATCAGATACATAAAGAAAGTAGAGGAATACCTTGAAGAATTTGATGTTCCGGACGAAGAAAAAGTCGAGGCGACAGTGAAAAGCTACAACATAGGAATTGGAAATTATCTTGCAGGAAAGTTAGAACAAAAAGCAGAAGAATATTGGAGGTTGGTACATAAACATAGAAAGATAATTATAACTAAGTATTGGAGTTAAAAATGGATCATTTTAAGCGAACAACATATCCCTATCCTGATTTAAAAATCTGGAGAAAATCTTTACCAACAAGTGCCAGTCCTTTGAATAATGTCGAAATTGGAGTCCAGGCCGATGGATTTTTCGTTTCAAAATGTCATGCAAGTATGGCAAGCTTTAACAATCAATGGATCAGCGGTTGGCACGGGCTCGCTATTCGTCTGAATGATATTAAAAACGATCCGATCGAATTTGAAGAAGGTTTGATAGTCGAACATCCTATAAAACGAATTTACTTGCACGGGTCAAGCGCGAGCGCGGTTTATGGTAGAGGGTATTTTGATGATATTGAAATTGTGTTTTTTAAAAAACCGTTCGGTACAAAGTTTTTTACGAGATATGAAACTGGATGGTATGCTCAGCAATACGCTTCCGGAAACGACACTGTGCTGCCTGGGTTAGTCATTGGAATTTATGTGGAGTCTTTTGGAGATTTAGTATTTTATCCCAAAAGAGGAAATTCTTGGGTGACGATAAACGATGTTCCGGCCGGGACCTATCTAACCGGCATAAATCCGAGCATTATTAGTAATTTATCAACTGTAAATGCAATCATATTTTATAGAACTTGACTCAGTTAAGGGGGCAAAATGACTGAAGGGGTGGCGCTCTTTGATTTAATTTTGCGGGGAGCCACATTTATCGCAATAATACCGCTTTACTATGTGATTGGGCAAATGCGGAAAGATATTGAGTGGATAAAGAGGGAGCTTAATAAAAAATGAATAAAAAAATAATAATATATAATCAAATAACAAAAATGCTATTTAAAGAAACAGAGTTAAACATTTGTTCCCTCATGTATTGCTCTTTCTCGAAGACGCAAGGTTACCCCTCAG
>WAPZ01000820.1 GCA_015520535.1 Candidatus Heimdallarchaeota archaeon | reverse complement strand
GGCTTAAATAGTTGAGATTCCAATTAATATTTGAAAGCATCAAAATATTTAATAGTTATGAATTTGACAGTTTCTCTATCCAAATAGAAATAAGAGATTTATGTGGAAAGGATGCTAGCCCCGTCGCCGTATAAAACGTTAGATATGCTTCAATGGAGATTGGAGCGGTTTGGAATTAAATTTCCTTATAGTAAAAGTCTTTTAGTGGCCCTACCCTATTATAAAGGTTATTTCGAGGTTTTTCTCGATACTGGAGCTGTTCATTATCATCTCACAAAAATACCAAGAAAATATGTTCGTGTATGTCTTCAACCAGCGAGTATTTTTCTGGAAAACAAAGAAACACAGAAAATATCATGGTTTGAATACAAAATTCTTTCCCTTGTCATCAATTTAGCGCAACAAAACGTTCCTAAGGGCGTAGAATCCCAAATTAAATCATTCGTACGGGGAGGCACAACAAAAGGGTCTAATATTTCTTCACCCATTCCCTTTGAATGGTATAAAAAACATGAAAAAATTTTTCACTTGCCGCCACAAATTCGCGATCTCATTATTGCCGCACTTCATGAGGCAAAAATGGAAATTATTTGGAAAGAAATGCAAGATTTTCATCAAATCCTAAGTCAAGAGCAATTTTTCCCCTTACGAAATGAGCATATAGCCTCGTTAATGGATCTAATTAATCTAATGGCGTTTGATAATATTACGCGCGTCTTGGGTAATGGCGACTTAAATGATGTGCGTTGCATCCATAAAAATAAGCAAAAAGCATTAGAGTTCGAAAGAACACCTGAAGGTCGTGACCTTCTTTCAAGTTTACCAAATGTTTTTAGCGATCTTTCTCAAAATCTGAAAAATTATGCCGCGTTCATCGACAAATCCATCTTCAAATATATACACACTGAATTTGGGGAATTCTCAGAATGACCGAACAAAAATTACTCTCAGAATGGAAAAAAGAATGGAAAATTGTCCATGGAAAATTATGGGAACTACTAGAACGTTTAAATGATAACGAACTGGCACTTTCGTGTCCCGATCAAACTTTTGGGACGATCGGGAAGCAAATTCGACATATACTGGATGTGTTCGACGTTTATATCCGTGCCATTGCATATAAAAACATCGATTTTTCAATTATGCGAAGAGAAACTACCATAGAATTTGATAAAGATCGACTCATGGACTATGCTCAATTTCTCGACGATCAACTCATAAACATTCTTGATCAACTGGATGACAGCAATCTTTACGACAAAATTTCGTGGAAGGACTCTGACGCCGAGGATATCACACTATTTAATCTCCTCAGTCTAATACTCCATCATGAAACATACCATTTTGGTATCATCAATATCACACTAAAAAACAATGGAAAAGAGATTATTGCCCTTTATTGAAGAAAAACAACCCTCTAAATAGAAAAGAAAAAAGGGATTATGGCGTCAAACCGCCTTTAGAGTTTACCCATTTCAACTTTACGGGCTCGTGGTCTGGAACGAACTAACTTACGCTTGCATTGTGCACACTCTAAACGCATATCTATTTTTTGTGTAGTTTTGCTTTTCATTTTTCGTTGACTGTTTGGTCGACGACTATACCGTCCCTTGTTCCCATATCCTTTAGTATTTCTCTCGGCGCGGCGTTGACCCTTACTTTTTCCGCCACCACGTTGTTTCGGACGGACAATAGATACGCGGTGTTCCGTGTATGCTTTACATTTAGGACAATACGTTCTAACTTTAGGTGGAATTACTACCATTTTCTTCTCACACAACCTTTTGCCTTACTCAAAAAAGACATATACCCTATTAGATAATAAATGGAAATAAATCTCTTTAGCAAATAGCACTACCATTTTACATCTTTTTTTCTTTATTTAAAAGAATAATTGCTGCGGTCCAGTCAAGAATAACGTTTTTTAAAAAAACACGGATATTCTAATCAGGTTTTTCGCGAGTAACTCATTAAATTGACGTCTATTAATAAATTGGATAACCAAAACTGAATTATCTAGAAAAAAATGATTTAATGGCTAATAAAACCACTTAACTGAACATAAAAAAAGTAAATTCAATATATGCAGGCAGAAATTACGTTTTAGAAAAAAAGAAATAATTAAAACGAAAATAGCACCACCGTGACGAAGTGAGTTGAAATTTCATAAAAAAGATATCTCTACCCTTATTTTGGAAGTACAGAAATCATAACTTCAACTGATTGACGATATACGGGATCAGACTTTAATTTTGGAAAACTTACTAGGATTTCTTTCCAAAATCCTTTCTTTAAGCAGTTGACATATTGCCACGCAAAATTTTCGGCATATTCATCTGCATTTATCGCCATTCTCTCATGATGAAGAAAATTTAGAAGCGACCATTGACCATATCGCAATAAAAACAGTGTACAAACAAGACCCAACGTTATGGCGTGTGATACCGGCAAATATAAAAATGCAGCTGTGAAAAAAAGCCAATGTAATACGGCTTGAATGCGTTTACCTAAAAATTCGGGAATACTAAGAAGCCAAAGATCTGCAAACTGCACGGACAAGAGAGGATAAAGTGAGGATAATCCAGAAGGATGAAAAGCTTCTAATGATTTATGGACGATCTCATTTATTGGTAGGTTTTTTTCTGTAAAAAAAGACATGATTGTTTGAGTAACGTCAACTCTCCATCTTATCAGTGCTTCCGGAACGTCTTCATAAGGGTTGAAATTACCCGAAAAGTCGCCATAAAAACCATCTGAGCGATAATGCCGTTTTTTGACTAAATGAATGATTTCCATAATTCTTTCATTAGTGATCAACTCTGAGTCCGTGTACCAACGAAAACCATCGCTGCATGGCTCGATTAGCACTAAATAATGATCCTTTTTGAATTCCCAAAATTGTATTGGGTAAAGAATGCAGTTGAGCGGTTTATACTCAAACGCTAATTGATGAAGACGGCATTTTTTTGTATGTTCATCAAAAAACACACACTTATTTTTGCGGACTAATCGAAAGATGGTTTGACCAAGGACATTTTCTGTTTTGAAATGGATTTGTTCACGTCGAATATTTAGATCTGCAAGTCTTGAAGGGAGATGTTTTATTTCATTTTCAAGAAATGGAATGGGATAGTCATCAACACAGCAATTATTAAGACATTTTGAGCAATTAAAACTTGTAAACTCTGAAAAACCTCTAAATATTGGCATAGCATCTCCAACATCAAATAATATCGAGTCGAACTTGAGTTCTTAGCTTTTTTTAACTTTGTTATTGCAAAAAATTCATTTAATTAGAAAAAGAAAGACATACATGCTTTTAATTGAACTTATACTGAAAAAAATCGCGTGACTCATGAAGTAAATATTCAAATGCCAGCAAAAAAAAATATTTCTTATGGAGGACATGAACCTATGAAAAATAAAGTCGTAGTTGTAGCTTTGGGTGGCAATGCTATAATAAGAGCTAAGCAAAAAGG
>WAPZ01000819.1 GCA_015520535.1 Candidatus Heimdallarchaeota archaeon | reverse complement strand
GAATTACGCCGCCATATGGATTAAAATCTTTTTTGTACCATTTAAAAATACGATTTAAATACAAAATTTTATTTTTTTCATCGAAATATACATTTTTAGGATTATTTATGAACGCTCGTGTCAAACTATCTAAAGAAGAATCGAGCATTTCCGCCTCAAATAATAGAGAAGGAAGGACGGGACAACTAACACTACCACAATTTAAAGCAAAGTGAATTCTTGGATCTTTAAATCTTTTACGGAGAATTTTGTTTTCTATTGCATATAAATGATATTTTTTTCCCGCCACTTTAAATTTTCGAAGGTAAAAAAAACGAATTTTGCTCCACAAACTAGTATTCCCTCTCCATTTCGGATTTTTCTCTAGTTCGATCAATACATTTTTAATTGTCAGCAGATTATATGCGTTTAACCAAAATGCAAATTGTTCTTTTTCATTAAGCGAATCAATGGGAGTTTCTTCAACAAATTTCAGTAGACGCTTAAATTCATCGCTTTTCTTTATAGCTTGGTAGTCTACATATCCATTTTCATCAATCCAAGGCTTTAAAATCCTTCTATTATATAATTTAAAAGACATTTGACTATTTTCCACAAATTTCACCGTCCATTCGCATAACAATATTCTAAGTGGTGTATTTCTGGAGGATTTTATTTGTCTTTCTAAAGGGGCATGATTTTAAATTTAGACGAAAAGATGCTATTTGAAATGCTAAAGAAAAAGAATGGTAAGGTATGAAAAATGGTGCGTATAGGTATACTTTCTGATAGTCATGATAACATGAGAGCATTAGAACGGGCATTAACGATCTTTTCTGAGAAGAAAGTCGATTATGTATTCCATTGTGGTGATTTTGTAGCTCCATTCGCCGTTAAAAAACTATTAAGTTTTGAAAAACCAATCTTCGCCGTGTTTGGTAACAATGACGGAGAGAAAAGAATTATACGGACCTTATTTAACCAACAAACACAAAAAATAGCAGAACATACTCTTTTTGCAGAAATTAATGGAAAAAAAATCGCCATGACGCATGGGCACATTGAAGGGCTTGTCGATTCTCTCATAAATAGCAAAAAATACGACATTGTTCTCTCAGGACATACACATCAGAAAATGCAGCAAACAACCGACGGAGTTCTACACGTAAATCCCGGAGAGACATGTGGGTGGGTCACAGGCACAGCTACCATCGCAATAATCGATTTAACAGACCTAAAAACAGAATTTATAGAATTTGAACATGTATAGGTCGATTTTATGAAAATTTTACTTTTTGGAACGCCGGGAACAGGTAAAACAAGTATAGGGCGTTGTCTTCAAGAAACGTATAATTTTAAGTTTTTTGAAACTAAAGAGTTTGCCTATGAGCACGGCTATTATTGGGGATATGACTGGAAACGACGGAGTATGATTTTAGATACAGAATTGTTTGAAGATTTTTTGGAAGCAGAAATCTTGAAAAAAGAACAAAAGATGAATATTTGTATAGCAGGGCCAGTAATTTATATTAATCCCCAACTTATTGATTTTGTTGTTGTTCTTCGCTGTCGACCAGATATTCTAAGAAAACGTTTAGAAGCTCGCCATTATCCTCCCCAAAAAATTGAAGCGAACGTTGAAGCTGAAATTATGGATATTGTGTATTTAGACACGTTAGAGCATTATTCGAAAGAAAAAGTCATTTCCTTCGATACAACCTTTATTAGTCCACAAGATGCCGCAAAAAAGTTGCTAAAAAGCCTTCACACGTCGTTGTGACATTCCGTTGGGCATTTTTATGGAGATCCTGAGTTAGGTCCTAGTGGAGTTCGGCAGCGATAACAAAACACTGAATTGGGTGGAAGATCGGTGTTACAATGTGGACACTTTATAGTATGCTTACCAAAAACTCTTAATGGTGGATTAGCATTGCTACGACTATTATTGGATGGTGTTGAGGGCGGATACGACGGTTGCGGAATGCTTTGATTTAATTTGTTTAACAAATCTTCCACGGAAGGTGCCGAAGTTGACTGTTGAGTCATATTATTATTGTAAGGATTTTGATTCATATTATTTGGATTTGGTGGGATATTTGTTCTAGTGATAGGATGATTACTTCCATTGACAGGTGGGTTTACTTGGGGATATGTCTGTGGACTAGGATAATTAGGTGGATTGGGTGATTTTTTAGTTAAGCGAGCTAAGTTTTGCACATTGGATCTTGTTGCAATGGGTTTTTGGTTCGGCCTTTGCGGATTTAGTCCATTGTATGTGGTTGTCGTATGTGGGTTGGTAGAAGACTGTTGTTGCATCATTTGCCGAATTTGATTAATGGTATTTTTATCACTGGCAGCTAGAAGTACTGATAATATCTGTTCAATGGAATTAATTTTATCCATAAATGGACAAAGTGCAGAAGTTGGGGTAAAGAGGTTTAAAGCTGCGGGTGGTGGCTGTGGAAGGGCTGGCACCTTTTGAAATCCAATTTGTAATCCACGATCATGGGGATCGATGTCACATTTAAGACCATAATTTTTAAGAATGTTAATTAGGGCTTGAAAGTCATAGAACTGGCCATTGACATATATGAAGCCGTCAAAAGGTGTCGTTTCTTTC
>WAPZ01000818.1 GCA_015520535.1 Candidatus Heimdallarchaeota archaeon | reverse complement strand
TTTCGATACCAATAAAATCATCCGGCATCGTTATTTCAGCGGAATATGTATCGAACTTATAATTGCCAAACGTTTCATAAAACTTAGCAGTGGCATAGATTAGCTCCTTTTCACCGCGAATCATAAATGGACGACGCAGGCGTATATGAGTGGTATCAGGCACATAGAGGCTTTTCACACCCATGCCTGTCCTTACCTGTCCAGCATCTTTTAGGTTCCCACGACTTAAATTAGAAACTTGAGTTGTTAATGCAATTGCTTGACGTAGTTGACTTAAATACTGTGCGCTTGCATCGAGTTTATCTTCCCACGTAAGGTATTCGGCCTTGCCTTCACCTTCAAATTCAAGGATTGAATTCACCTTGCGAACAAAACTATCAGGTGCCTTTGCGTCATTTAAAAACATCAGTATTGGTGCGCTATGATAACGGATAACACCTTGATCATCTGTTAAGCGTTCATTCACGGCATTTTGCAGTTCGATAATTCCTTTTACTTCACTTCGCCCTTCAAGGTCGAATGGAAAACCTGCGTTTTTAAACAGCACAAATAAGCAGCGCACATCACCAAATGGATTTATGTTTTGTCCTGTTGGCAGGTCAGTTGGCAGGATTAATGGATTTTCGATATCTTCCTCATCGAATAAATATCTCATCCATATTTGATCATCGGCGTATTCAACAACATTATATGTTGCCTTACCTTCCCGCTTAAAATTTTCGCTTAAACTTTCAAAATCAACGGAATATACTTGAATGATTGCGCCAAGGCTTCGCTTGTCATAAGACCTCGGCAGGGGGATTGTTGTCATTGAATCCACAAGCGTATAAAGCACGGTAAAGTTATCTGCTGTTAGTTCTTCACCGGTAACATAAAATGGTTTTCGTGTCTTTTTACTTACAAGAACAGGGTGAACAAGCGAGAATCCAGTTACTGCAGCCTGCAAGCGCACATCCATCATTAGCGAAGCCATATCATTGACTTCATATACTTCATCATGCAACAGCGCATGAAGTGTATCATCTTTTGCACGGCGTCCAACATTTGCCGAACCATACATGTATGCTACGGGAATATCAATCGTAGGTGCAACGTGGTTTTCAGTAACGGCAAGACGAATGCGTTCAAGGTATTCGCGCATGTCTTCATTTTCATAGCGTGGGAGATATTTTTCCTGTTCGCCCTCGTAGTAATCCCAATACATTCCAAACGTCATTCGGCGATGATGGTAAAAATCCTTCACGAAATCATGAAGATCGCGAAGGAAAATTTTTTCAGGCTCTTTTGCCTTACGCTTAAATGGTAATAACTTTTCAATCATTTTGGATCATACTCAATATGAACGTGGTCTTTCTCTAAAATTACATCGTAATCACGGGATAACCTTCTTCGTATTTCAGCAGCATATTGTGTCCATTTATTTCTATCTTCAATATCATTTATTCTCAAATCAATCGCACGCCATCTATAATGCAAGCTGAATTGCGAATGTCCCTTATCATTGCCGGACGTTATAATAGCTTCACGTCCAAATATCTCTTTGCTAATATAATCCAGCTCTGGGAATATTTCAATTATCTTCCTATCGAAAACGGGATTTACGCCATATACAAGAAGCATTAGTAATCCACCTCTACTTTTTTAGGCTGTGCAGGGGCCTGTTTATCATCTTTCTTTAAGAAATTCGACACTGCAATTACCGATAAATTACTGCTGCTGTCTTCTGCAGCAACAGCTACTTGAAGATAATTACCGTTCATTGGAGATGAAACTGTTGTTTTAATTGTATCAACATTTTCATGATTCACAAACTTATAGAAATAATCGGCATAACCTTCTGCTGCTGTTCCTTCGACAAATGGCGATTGAGTTGTATCTTTTCCTTCCCACAGATAAACTCGATATCTCCACATGTCGGTTTCAGTATTTGCAAGCCACGAAACCTTATAGTCATACGTTTGGGCAACCGAAAACATTCCAATTAAAATAAGCACAACTATAATTGCTACGATAGCTGCAATCAAAACTGCGTCGTCCCTATAAAAATACTTCATCGTAAATACCCCCTATTTATGAATCTAACGGCTGGCGGTGCAATTTGCGCCGCAATAATTGCATAAAGTTGTGCATGAAAATAATGATCCGGCTTATTTGTATCATGAAATTTCATCACATAATTCCCATTCTTATCCTTTTCCATAGACCTTACTGGCGTCCTTGTATGTTTAATATAGTCTGGCACTTTTTCCTGAATATCGGCCGGTAGTGAACGCATTCCGTCCTTATACAACCTTATTACCAAATCCATTGCTTCTTCACGATAAATCTGCAACCAATTATGCTCTTTCTTTTTGACAAGCTTATCGTAACTTGTGTAATCTGCCATGTAAACCACACCACGATGTTTTTCCGCAAAGTCTTTTACCGCACGCCGTTCAGGATTAATATCAATTACACAAGTCCTAACATTAAAGCGCTTCAATAATGGTGACAATTCATTAAATTCCTTAAACTCTCCAGCAAAAATTGTTTTATACTTTCCACGTAATTTCGTCATTATTTCCACGTGAAGTTTATTCCCTACATCCACGCCCATATATGTGGTCGCTGTGGAACGATTCTGCATCGTATATCTATGGTCAATCGCATTCTTAAAATCCTCAATCGTAACCCTATTGCCACGGGTTTCATACGGCAGGCCCAAATCAGACTTATAGAATTCCTTTTCTCTTTCTGGCTCTAATCCATTTTCAAGAAAATAATTGGCGTCAAAACGCACGTCCATCAACTTACTAATATGAAACCCTTCATAAGGAGCATCCGGGTGTTCAGCCACCCATCGGCCAGAAAGCCGTGCCTCATCTGTAATAGGATTCAAACACTTCTGACATAATATTTTCGCTTCCTTTGTCGGCTCTGAATAAAACTGCTTTATATTCAACTCCCAGTCCAATACCTGTTCAAAACCACAATGTGTGCATTTAACCATCCACTCCCGCTTTGTGCTACGCTCAAAAAAGTAGTTTACACCAATATCACTTTCCGATGGAGTCGAGAAATAAAACTTCCTTGGATGGGACGCTGCACCAAGACGCTTCTCCAGCGTAAACACATCTTCAACCGCAATTTCATCAATTTCGTCAATAAACAACACACTAACATCACGACTAATCATCTGTGTGCGTGCCTTAGCACCAGTCAAATACAATACATTTTCACCCATCCTGCCATTAAAAATAAGCTGTTCTGTGTTAAATGCACCACCAATTCGATTCAACAAATAATAATTATTGTTCACCGCTGGCTTAATCCGACCATTGACAAAACTACGCAACTGTGTCGCCGACGGAAACACATACAAAATATTCAACTTCTCCTTGTCAAGCATGTAAAACGCACGGGCAATGTTCAATTCCGATATCCCACATTGTGCAGACTTTTGAATAACAAAAAAGTCCGATTCGTGCTTCGCAATGTCAATCAAATATGGCCGACCCTTAAAACTATACTTCTCCCCCTTAAACTCACCAGATGAAATAATCCAGTTCTCCAATAACCAATACAAAAAATTGCTATATTTGAATTCCTCTATGCGCTCGGCAAATTTACTTACCGCTGTTACCGACATCCCCTAACTGCTCCCTGTATCTTTGCTTCATCAATTCTTCCATCGCATCTTCATCAGAAAGTTCCTTGCCATGCTTGTCCCTATATTCATCCTTGATCTTCTTCAACTGCAAATAAACTTCCTTCTCCCGTTCATCAATTTCCCGCGTTTCCTTCAATTGCTTCACACCCTCGCCTATAATCCAGTTCATCTGCTGAATCGTCTTCAAATACATTCGATAAGCACCCAAAATGTCCTTCGTCACAACACCTTTCTCCAAACCATCAGTAACAGATAGTTGCCATAACAACCTCGCAGCATAATTCAATTCACTTACAACATACAATGGATTCGTATGCTCAAATACATCAGCCGTCCGCTGATACAAATACCTCTTCACCGCATTAATAAACCAACCATAACGCTGCCGTATCCGATACATCTGCTTCAACATGTCCTTCGTCTTCAATATCGGCAACCCATTCAACTTCCGTCGCTCCGTTATCCGTTCCGCTATCCATGTATACGACTTATTAAAAATCATATTCCGCATGATAAATGCAAATTCACGCCGAGTAAAATATGAATGAGCCAACCGATATTCATCTATCATCGACTCAATCAAATCCTGCAATTCATCCGCTTCCTTCACCAAAGCCTTCGCAGCTATCATATCCCTCCTAACGCTGCCAGCACCACTCTTCAACACACCACCTTCATCAAACATTAACCCAACAACCTTCTCAACCTGCTCTATTTCACCACTGGCAGCTTCAAATTCCTGCTTGTTTTTGATTTTCTTCTTTCCCATAATCCCAATATACTACTACATTATAACAAAAAACAAGGAGTTCACCATGAAACAAATCATCGAATTCGTTTGGGGACGATTCGACGGCGAAATTAAACCACTAAACCGACCTTACCCACCACAATTCATCCGTAAACAAATCCATAAACCACCTACCATTAACATCAACGACAATATCCAAACACTAACTAAACAAAAACCCATCATCGCTATCTACGAATACTATAAAACAGAAGAATTACTCCGAAAAGATTACACCCCCATGCAAAAACACTACTACAGATTCAAACATTATGCTTCTGAATGATGGAGTCGTGAGAGGAGACAGCCACCCCACAGCCTTCCGCCCCTTTCCCGTGACCGGCCACTTGTGAAATAATTCACAATCTAAGCGAATCTATCCAAGCGCAATGCAAGGCGCTACTGGTGGAATACTGGATATGCCCCTGTGAAGTAAATTTTTTTGCATTAAAGCCTTGTAATTTTGTTGTCGATATATTATATTGTTATTGCACAAAAACATAAAGGGGTTTAATCATGTTCCACACTACAGAATTAATATTGATCGGCTTCACTAACTTAATGCCATTTGCCACGATTATATTGGTGAACGGCATTTTCCGTTTAACCAAAAAAGAAAGGGGTTAAAAATGAACGAAATTTTGCACAATGGCAAGCATTTTGTATTTGCAAGGTATGCCGACAAGTATTCATTTATTTTTTCAGACAAGAATTTTTCTGAAAAGATTGAATTGCCTGCACATTTTCCAGGGACAAGCCACATCATAGACGATTATTGCAAACAATTCGACATGAACGTAACTGAAGGCGCCGAAATCATAATAAGCGCTTTTAAGTATGTGCACAAGAATGATCTGCATTACTATGAATTAAAACAGGACGAACACAAGCGGATTAAATCCGCAATTAAACAAATAACCAGTAACCAAAATTAATGGAGGTGTGTTATGTGGTCAAACGAGTTAGTCGTAGATGTCTTTGAAGCAATTAAAAAGCACAAGGACGAAATCGATCGCAAGGGATATATTGGAAAGGAAAAAGGGATGTCAACACTTGTGGAAATCGAATTCGAAAAGGGAAAAACTATGGAAATTATCTTCAAGTTTGCCGGTAGCAAGTGGCCACAAAAAGGCAAAAGCAAAAAGGAAAAAATGTCCTTATGATTTTTGCCTTTCGGCTTTCGGCTTTAGACGGCAGCGGTTTCGGCCGCTGCTTTTTTTTAAGCTATCTCGTGAAATATTTCACAAGAGAGCTTCTTTCTTTTGTGGCAATTGTCAAAAAAGCAAAGACAATTGCCACTTGTTATTTCCCACAGCACGCACAAGCTATCACATGGGCCGGAAGCCTGAAGCCTGCTGCTGTAGTAGTAGGCTGCAAATATAAGGCCCCTTGGGAAAATAAGACGGCTCGTGTGAGAGCATTATTTCTATCCGTGCTGTGCTTGAATTTACGATAAAAAATTTACGTTTCATTTTTTCACAAATAATAAAGGGAGAAGTG
>WAPZ01000817.1 GCA_015520535.1 Candidatus Heimdallarchaeota archaeon | reverse complement strand
TAAAGAATGTAGTACATCTTTCAGTACAAGTAAGAAAAGCCTAAGGATTGATTTATTGGATTATGATATTATCGATTCCAAAATGTCGTTGGCACAAAAGGCGGGCCCGCTTTAGTACTTTTCCATTTCGGCCGATGGCAATGCGTTTATCTTCAAAACTGGCTACTTTGACATAGGCAATTTTTTTCTTTCCCATTTGTACAATTTCAACATTTTTTATTTTAGCGGGATGAAGGGTATTACGAACAAACACTTCGGGTATTTTTGAATACTTAATGACGTCAATATTTTTTTGTAAATGATTTTTTATTGATCGTATGGTTGTACCACCTTTACCGATTACTCGTTTCGCGTCGCGTTCTTTAATCACAAAGGTAATTCGATTATCGTCAGGATCCCAAAGACAATCAATTGCTAATGCGCCGGTCAAACCCTCTAAAATGGAGACATATCGTAGTTCTTCTACAGACATTTTTCTGCTGCTAGACATTTTTGATAGGACCTCGTCTTTTTAATCTTATCCTCATAACCCATTTTTTATGAAAGTTTTGTGTTCTTATTTATAAAAAAGTTGAGAAGAGAAGTTCTCTTTCTTTTTTTATTGAAGGGCTTTTTAGTATGTTATTCGCATTCATCTTTTTAAATGCTTGTATTTTATTTACCAGCGTATATAACCAAACATTTTATCCTTGCAATGTTACGTGGTGTGGATTTATTTATGCGGATACCGTTTCTTGTTGGGCTTCAGCGATTTTTAAGATCGGTGAATCGCCTTCATCTAGGATTGTCATGACCGCGACCTTATGGGAACGACCTGCAGCAGAGCCTAGATCCCATGCGGACTTTGGATAATAGTACAGCATGGTTTTACTTAATCGTGCTAGCTTTTCAATTTTTTTAGCCACGGCTTCGGGGCATGTTCTTGCTATCAGCACAACTTTTGCTTTTCCGGTGGATAGTTGCTTCAATGCATAGTCCGTACCAAATTTTACTTTTCCGGAAACGACCGCCATTCTTATTGCTTTGTCTATATCTTGTTGTTCACGCTTGGACATGTACCAGAACCTCCACATGATACCATTATTTTCTTATTTTCTTCGTTTTTACGCCATATTCAAGAGAGATTTAATTCTTGAGCGTTAAATAATCATACTTTTCTGTCACATAAAACTGACTCGATTTATTCTATCAAATTTACATCATTTTTTGAATCTTTATTTATTTTTTTGAGTCGTAAAACAGTTTCTGTACTAATCCGACTCCAATAGTTAATCCCCCACTTCGTAGAATCACTCGACCTAATTCTGGAAACTCAGAAAATTTTTCAATAACGATGGGTGAATCGATGGAAATTTCAGCGGTTATCACTTCGTTGGGGAAGGCTAAGATTATATTTTCCCCCATAGTTCGACGAACCTTTTTTTGTGTCGGATTAATTTTGTCTAAGGATAAAATGCGTTCGAGACGTGCAGAGGTATGTGCGGTTCCACAATGAAGCACCACATTGATGCCGGGATTTAGGGGACGCTCCATAACTAAAAGTTTTACGAGAATCTTATCTACGGGCACGTATTCATGAGACTTGTCTGCCAACACAATACCTTCATCTAAACGCTCTTTATCAACGCCTTTAGGAAGGATAATCCCATGTTCGCCCGCAATCAATATATTTTTGGGGTTTTCTTCGGTATCCCATACCTTTTTTATGAGGCATTTCTCATTATAAGGGATAATATTAACCTCTTGGTCTACTTTAAGGCTGCCACTTACCACACGTCCTTGTAATACCATCCCCGTGCCGACCATCTCAAAGGCATCATTGACAATAAAACGTAATGGTAAATCTACTTTTGGTTTCGGTGGTTGAAAAATATCTAATGCTTCTAAAAGAGTTGGTCCGTTATACCATGGCATTTTTTCTGAGCGAGTCGTCAAGTTGTCCCCATACCAGCCAGTTACCGGAATAAAGTGATTTTGCGATACCTTATTAGCCCATGGTGACTGGATATCCTTAAATAAATCTAAAATGGCTTTAACAGCCTTTACAAAAGCTTGTTCACTGTAATCTACCAAGTCCATTTTGTTTACGGCTACTAGCACTTGTTCAATCCCTAATACAGAACCTAAGATGGCATGCTCTCGTGTCTGTCCGCCCGGGTTACCAAGAGAACCACGTTTTAATCCCGCTTTTAATTCAGCTGGAACCGCACTAACCACTAAAATAGCAGCGTCAGCTTGTGCCGCACCGCGTATCATGCGAGACGTGTAATCTCTATGACCCGGAGCATCTATAATCACAAAATGATATTTCTGTGTTTCAAATTCCTCAAAGGCAATATCTGCGGTCTTACCACGTTCTTGTTCTTCGGGAAGCGTATCAAGGACGTAAGCCCATTTCCACGCTTCCATAGATCGCATTTTAGCTTCTTGTTCGATTTTTTCCATTGTTCGGGGGTCAACAATTCCCATTTCATAAAGAAAGTGACCTAGTATGGTACTTTTGCCATGATCCACATGACCAAGAAATACTAAGGCAATTGTAGGTTTGTGCTCTTCCTTTGAAGATTTCGAGCTATTTTCGTTGCTCATTCTCATCGACTCGGTTTCTTATTAGAATTCTTACATTATTTGGTTCGTTTGGCATGGCATGGAAAAAGAAGTTTCACTCTGTTCAACACATTTTATTATTTATCACTAAAATTATTGCCACGAGAGAAAATAAGGCAAAACAAAAAGGAAAAATAGGGAAATCCCTATGTAAGTTAAGATACAAATAAATATTATTCATTCAATAACTAATCAATCAGAGCCTTTACTGGCCGTATTTGTCATACTCGACTTTTTGGACAACACCGACAGCAATTGTCTTGCCACTATCACGTAAGGCAAAACGTCCTAGTGCGGGTGAGTCCGCCAACGGTTCCACAACAACGGGTGCAGATGCTGGAGTATACCAGATCATACCACGTTGATTAGGGAAGATTTTTTCGGCATCTTTTCCATCTAAAGTCTTCATTTCCATGACACGAACCGCAACTTGGGCAGTACCACAGTGTAATACCGGTGTATAGCCGACATGAACACCCCAGCGTTCTTCTTTGGAAGCACCTTTCTTTGCTTTTCCTAAGCCACGAACAACTAAGGTTAAAGCCAAAAATCCATCTTTTCCTGGGCGAAGTGGGCGAACTGGATGATCCTTGTCGGTTAAGACCGCACCACGAATGATGTCTTTATAGCCTAAGTTTTTAGCTTTGATGTTCATACCAATGTTGTCACCTGGAAGGGCTTGTGGGATATCTTTGTGGAATTCTTGAATACTTTTGATTTCAACTTCAACTGGTTCTAGACCAAGTTTTGTTGGGGCGATTTTAGCAATCATTCCGGGTTTGACAATACCGGAGGCTACACGACCAGTTAATACTGTTCCAACACCAGAAATGTTGTGTGAGCTCTGAATTGGAATGCGTAAGGGCTTCTTTGCCATTTCTTCTTGTTTTATTTTTGGAGAGGGTAGCATATCTAACGCTTCTAATAATGATGGTCCTTTATACCAATCGGGCCATTGTTTCTCAATTTCAGCTTTTTCTTTCTCTAAGGTTTCAATGAATTCAGGATCAGCTTTACCCGCACGAGCTTCTTCAATGTGTTTATCCAAATTTTTCAAGGTCATATCTTTTGGAAGCATGTTTACTCCGACAAGTCCAGACATTGGGATAAACTGAATCTTCTTGACCTTTTCTTCAAAGTTTTCAACGTTTAAGTTCTTCATTAAGAGCGTAAAGATTTGCGTTAATTGCTTTACAATGGCATCATAGCGATCTTTCTTCCAATCAACCGTATCCATCTTGTTAACGCCAACAACAATATCTGTGATACCGAGTGAAATCAACAAAAGCATGTGTTCTAAGGTCATTCCAATAACATTGGCATATTTACCCGCACTAGCGGTACCTGTGGTCTTTAAACCATCTTCGAATTCTCCAGGACGTGCGGAAACCATTAAAATTGCAGCATCTGCTTGGCTAGCACCTGTGATCATGTTTTTGACAAAGTCAGCATGCCCAGGAGCATCGATGAGGTTAAATATATATTTGTTTGATTGAAATTCAGTATGGGAGATGTTAATAGTCAATCCACGTTCTCTTTCTTGTGCTAACGGGTCAAGAACCCACGCATATTGCCAGGAACCCATACCGAGTTCACGTGATTCTTTGAAGAATTTTTCCAAAATTCGCCATGGAGCTCTATTACGTTTGGGGTCATGAATTTGACCGAGGAGGAACAACATGTGACCAAGACTGGTAGATTTGCCGTGGTCGACGTGCCCGGTTACAACAAGGTTTACTCTTTCTTTTTCTGCCATTTTTATCACCATATATATTTTAATTTGATTTGTTACTGGCTTAAAGCAAAGTGAACAAATATCAGTCTTTTATATAAGCTGTAATAAAGACAAGCCGTCATGAGAACTTTTTTTGACATTGTTATTAAATGTTATCTTCATTAGATCGCATACTTTTTAAATATGTTGATGAAGAGAGGAATAATTATCAAAAATAAGGCTGATTTGGGGTGATAACGCATGATATATGG
>WAPZ01000816.1 GCA_015520535.1 Candidatus Heimdallarchaeota archaeon | reverse complement strand
GTTATACTGGCGTTGTCATTCATTTTCGAAAAAAAATGTGTGGATTCATAGGTCAGGGGAAGTAAAAGATGTGGTTCACCGTTTTTGAAAGTGAGGAGTGCAAAATCTGGAAAAGTCTGAATTTCAATGTGATTTTGTCTTAATTGTTCAATAAAAGCGTCAGACAAGATTGAATCACGTGCTCTTTTCATTTGAATTGAAGGTCGCACTTGAATATAATGAAAAAAAGGTGAACATGGTTTTCCGTAAGTTGTTTTCTTATTATTCAGACTTTGACTTTTGTCAATGGTTAAAAGGCGTTTAATAGTCACATTTATGGCAACAGCGGAAGCATCACATCCAATCCAGCGACGTCCAAGTTTTTCAGCAACAGCTAACGTGGTTCCGGAGCCACAAAAAAAATCTGCCACTAAATCGTTTTTTTCTGTGGTTGCCATTATAATTCGTTTAAGTAAAGCTTCTGGCTTTTGTGTTGGATATCCAACACTTTCACGATAACGAAAGCTGTGTCGGATTTCTGGAATGTCTGTCCATACACTTCTCACCAGTGAAGGCTGTAGAACAAAGGCGACTTCATCATCAGCGGGCGGATGTCCGTGTTCACGAAGATAACGTTTATAAAGCCGTTGAAAAGTTGCTTTTTCCTTCTTTATCTTTCCAAACGTTATTTTTCCCTCTTCATCAGCATAATGTCCCCAACGTTTGATCATCTGCGGACTGATATCCTCTCCTCTGACGGGAAAAAATTTATATTTGTCTGACTTTGAATAAAATAAAATAACGTCATGTTTACGTGGGAAATGACGTTTTACTCCCGTCAATGCGCCGCCTTGGTAAAACCAGATCAGTTCATTTCTGAAATTTTCGTACCCAAAGATTTCATCCAACATTACTTTTACATAATGACTTGAATGCCAATCTAGATGGACAAAAATTGAACCGGTTGGTGCTAGCAGCTTATGCATTAACCATAATCTTTCGTATAAAAATTGAAGAAATTCGTCTAACGATTCCCAATAATCCAAAAAAGCTTGTTCTTGCTTGACGTCATCTTGCCATGAAACGCCATCTGCTTGACTAGCTGTGGTATTATGAGACTTAAATTTGTAGTGATACTCAGAACGGGTGAAAAACGGCGGATCAATGTAGATAAGAGCGATTTGTTCCTCCCACCCATTTTTTAGGAGCCATTGCATGAAAAACTTATTGTCACCCCATGCTAGAAGATTTTTTTTCCCTTGCTTACTGGAAGGTTTTGCATTATTAATGAAGTCGGTTAATGTCTTCTCCTTTTCAACAGAAAAATATTCATAACTTAAAAACGCATATGGAGAAATCTCAGATAATGAGTTATCAGAGGGTAAGGATTTTTGAGGCCATATAATCTTTGTTTTATGGTCTACCATTTGTAACTACCAACGACGTTTAAAAAATTATATTTAACATGTTTTTTTATTGCATCTATGGAATTAAATGCAAGTAAGTAGAATTTAAATGACAATTTCATGTTTTACTTTTGCAAGAATGGCAAAAACCGTTATTTTTTTCTTAAATAAGCCTTTAATCTTTTTTGATCTGTAAAACAATGATACAATCATGTAATTGAGTTATTCTCGTATTTAATGCTTTTAAAACGTATCTTTAAATCGATCAAACCATATATGGCGTTTATCCATGAAAGTGAAAATGGTGATTTAAATGCTTGATATTTGTGCGATTTTATTGAACGCATCTAAAATAACGTATGATTGCACGATTTAAAAGCCTTTTTAATGAAATGCAAATAATAATATCGCACACATTTATAAATACACATGCGCTTAATTTTAATGGGCAACAGCTTTTGAAGATAACTAGCTACCAAGGAAAAAAAATCTTTGAGGCATAAATTGATGAAGGAAGACGGTTTTTTTTGCGTAATCGTGGCTGTCAAGTGGGATGAAGTAATTGGACCACAAATTATTTCCGTCTATCCCGAAGGAAAGTTACAAGATCCTAATGCGGTGGCATTACAACTTTACTTTTCATTGATTGCCATGACGGGACAAGACCAGTTAAGTAGTGCAGAAGGAACGGATTTAACAGTACCATTGACGTCTTTAGGAACAAATTATATTGCACGGGTGGCGTTTGGTTATTGGGACGATAAAGAAGTCCGTGGCGGAAAAAGACCTTTTTATTTAGCCTTGATTATGCACAAAAAAACTGCTGAAATTTTGGACGGTCATTTAAACATTTACATGCAAGAATATTTAGAACAGCTGCGTGTATTAGGCGATGACTTTGACGGCAGTCATATTTACAAAATTCTGCAAGAATATTACTATGAAACTGAATTCATCCCGGAAAAGATTCCAGAAGATGCTTTATATGCGACGATGGAATTGGAATATAGCGTTCGTGATGCATTACAAGACTTGCGGGATTTAACTTTGACATGGCTAAATACAAAAGATACCACCGTTAAAGATAAACTAATAAAGGCTTCAAAGCGTCTGGAGAATATTGAGCCGGATCAAGCTGCCACGGGATGGTATATTACCGCCGAAATTTTTCAAGAATTAAAGGAATATGAAAAAGCCCTCCAATTATATCAACGGTCGGCGAAGCTTTTTTTAAGAAAAGATAAAACAGAACGCGCCGCTGATGCTTTTTTTCAAGCGGGAAAAGTTGCAAGAATGATACAACGCTGGGATATCGCCAAAAAAATGTTTCTTGCAGCTGAAGACTGGGCAACGGATCCCGAATTGAAAGTGGATATTTATATATCATTAGCGGAAATTGAAGTCTATCCGATGGGAAACTTGTATTCCGCTATTGATACCCTAGAAAAAGGTGTTTTCCATATTAAACCAAAGGAATCGCCATCTTCTTTTTTAAAACTCTCAAAAATGTATATAAGCCTTTTGGATGATGTTCTCACTAAAAATCCAAATTTAGATTGGGTTCAAAAAAACACGTTGCTTGAAAAAAAGGCTAATCTTTATTCACAGTCGGCGACAGCATTCAGCGAACTTAATATGAAGGAGGATGCTGCTAAAAGCCTCAGTTTAAGTGCAAAAGAACATTTAACCCTAAAAAATTTTACAAAAGCGTTTGACCATCTTGAAAAAGCACTAGAATATGCCAAAATCGCACGTAATGGAACACTAATCATGTCCATTGGAATCGAATTCCTTACGGTACTAAAAAAATATCGTCAAGAGCTACCAACTACGCAAATCAAAGAATTAATTGACATTTTCGAAAAATATCTAGATGATCCATTGGTAGCAATTGTGACTGGAGATGAGGCAAAAACCTTTCAATATGCCGTGTTCTTGATGGAAATTGGCTTTTTATTATACGATGCCAATATGCGCGAACGCTCGTTGCGACGCTTTGAACAAGCATGTAATCTATTAGAAAAGATCACACTGGATTCTCTTTCCAAAGATGAACTTCAAAAGAAAAAATTGACACCTAGTTCAATAATTAAGGCTAAAATTCATGCATTAACAAATATTGCTAATTTATACTTCTACATGGAGTATTATCCGATTGCCACACGAAAATTCCAAGAAATACTGGACATCATGAAAACTATCGAAGATAAGAATCTTTTTGCCAACGAAATGAAATCGATTCAAAAAAATGTCATTATCAGCAATAATCACACCGCCGACTCCTATTATGGCAGTTTTTTAACTCACTGCTGGAGAAATCAACTTTCTGACGCATTAGAAGACTTAAAACGGTGGTTTCAATACAAAAAATTAACGATTGAGGTTGCTAAACAAATCGACAAAGAAACATATCGGAAAAACTTGGAAAAAATTGGAGAAACACTCAAAAGAATAAAAGAAAAAGAATTACAATTTATGAGTTCGGCCTACGATCTAAAATTCAAGGATTTAGTAGAAGATATAGAAAATTGGTTGCGAAAAGAAGGCGAAGAATTTTATAAAAGTGCCTAAATCGCTATCAGCGTCATTTTTCATTCGTCACGTGAATATTAATTTTGACAAGAGTAACACACGAATTCAAACAGATTTAAGAAGCGTTTTTTAGAACTTATCCATTGAAAAGGTTTTGTTGTTTTTTATAAATAGGACAACTAATTTCGGGGCATTTCCAACAATAAACTTGGCAAATTGGACAGATGTAGAAACGTGTTTCTTTTTGACTCTTCTTTGTATAAAGAATCAATTTTGACTGACATTTAGAACAGGTTTCATCCAAAAATTCTAATTTTCCTTGACGTGGAAGTGGAAAGAAAAAATTGCAGTCGGGATAATTTGTACAGCCAGCGAAACGTAACTTCTTTTCGGGAATTTCCTTAAAAATGACAGTCCCATCAGAACACACTGGGCAACTACGAAACATATCGCCTTGATGTTCCGCAGAGGATTCTTTTTTTGTCTTCGTGCCTTTGGCTCTACTTTTAGATTTTTTTGACGATTTACTAGCAGCTTGTGCGTCTTTCGAGAACTGTCGGGTTTGTTTTAAAATTTCAGCCAATTCTTCTTTAAATTTAGGTAACTTAGTTAGTAATTTGTTATGTAATTTAATATACTCATTTCGTATTTGTTCTAGCATATCCATG
>WAPZ01000815.1 GCA_015520535.1 Candidatus Heimdallarchaeota archaeon | reverse complement strand
GCGCCTTGATATTCTTGATGAAGAAGCAAAACGAATGGAATTTAATTTTCTGAACCAATTAGGAAAACGATTCTCGCGTAACTTAGTTGAAGAAGTAATGGGCATAAGAAGTTATAGTAGCATTTAAGGAGGACGCAATGCATATAGTTTATGAAGATGACTATGTTACACTTTACAATGGTGATGCTTTTGAATTTATTGAATTGCATAAATCGCAACGCTATAATCTTGTGCTTGCAGACCCACCTTATGGGATAAATTTTCAGTCAAATAGACGCACTGTTAAATACAACTATATTATAGGTGATGATACAAAAATAGCTTATGATTTTGTCAAGATTGTCCCGCGCCTTATAACTAAAGACGGCGCAGCCATAATTTTCTATTCTCAAAAACGCCCACTCTATAGCGAATATGCAAGAGATGTTTTGATTTGGGTTAAAAATAATTGGGGTTCTGGAGATCTTGAAGGTTCATTCGGCAATATGTATGAACCAATGCTTTTCATCCCTGGGCCGAAATGGAAAGTTCCCGGAAAACGTTATCCAAATGTATTCTTTGCACGCAAAACGATGAACGAACATCATCCAACTGAAAAACCAATCGAATTGCTTGAGAAGCTTATCCTTGCTACAACACGTAAGGGTGATATTGTTTTTGACCCATTTGCTGGAAGTGGTTCAACACTTATTGCTGCAAAGAATTTAGAGCGCAAAGCAATTGGTATTGAAATAGATAAAACACATGTAGCAACAGCACAGAAGCGTTTAAAAGAACATGATAAAATAGCAAGAGGATTATTGTATGGCTAAGAAAGCAATAATGTTTAGGTATGGTGGAATTGGTGATACGATATCACTAACAGCAATCGCATATATTTTAAAGAAGCGTGGATTTGAAAGAATTGAATATTGTGTCCCAGAAAAACAAGTTGAATTATTTAAGGGGCTTGACTTTATTGATAAGATTATACCAACGCGGCGCTTACCAAATTTGCGTGGATATGATGTTATACCTGCTAAAGGTTTGCGTGGTTGGGTCACAACTGAAACCATAAAGCGTGAACTTCATAATAAGAATTGGCTTATCCTTGAATATAAATTTCTTGTTGAAGATAATTCAATGTGGCGTGGTTACCCACCAAATGAACACTTTGGGCCTTGGGCCCGTTCGATGAATTCAAACTATGTGAATTGGGTTGACCTCGCACTCGCATGGGCAAATATTGACCCACAAAAAATTCCGGGAGCATGGAAGCGGCCCAAATACAAAATATTTAAAGAAGAGGTCGAACAGTTCAGTAAGAAGATTCCCAAAAACACTATTGCCGTGAATCTTGAAAGTTCTTCATTGGCACGGACATTTTATTTCAAAAAAGATATTGTTGATCAAGTGTTAAAGCATGGATATAATGCAGCAGTTTGGGATTCCGGTGAAGGTGGATGGCGAATCTACTTTAGCAATAAGGAAATGACATCTTTTATCCCATCAAAAAGCGTCCGTGAAAGTGCAGCAGTAATTTATGGATGCGATGGTTTTATAAGTGCAGATTCTGGATTAAGCCATATTGCAGAAGCTCTTGGTGTAAAAACAACTGTTCTTTACACTACTGTCCCATCTTGGACACGTTCCATGTATTATCAGAACACTATTCCTGTTGATACAACTGTTGAATGTTCACCATGCTTTATTATTGGCAAATATTGCCCTAAAATAGAATATGAAGTAAATGTTAAGTTCAAGGGATTGACAAAAAAGGAAAAGGAATTTTTAAAAGAATTCAGTTCTATTCCTTTGCACGAAATGGCACATAAACATCGCGTTACTGTTGATGGACTTAAAATGACACATCAAGCAATACTCCAAAAAATGGAAGCACTAAAAAATGTGGAACCTGATTGCATGAAATCCTTTGATGCAGAGCATGTAGTTGCGCGCTTAATTTCTTACATCAAAACCATAGAGGTAGAATATGAAGCGAAGTGAAATACTTGTAATAATTCCATCAGGGCCATCTCGTGGTAATCGTAGTGAAGCAGTCGCAAGCAAAATGCGTGATTTTGGGTTTCATGTTGTTCGGACTGATGGTGATGTTGGATTTAGTGAAGCCGTTAATGACGGATTGATGGAAGTATTTTTTAATCCGACATTTCGATATGCTTGGATTTTAAATGATGATACTAACATTTTCAAAGACCCATTCCCTGAAATAAAATGGTTTTACACTGAATTTATGCCATTTGCAATTATGGGACACAAGATCGTATCGCTTGATGATAAAGATACAATTTTATTTGGTGGTGCAGGTGATCCGTATCCTGCTGGAATGCACAAAACAGGTTCGCTAAAAGCAGGCGATTTAAATGAAATGACCTACGAAAAGTGGATTACATTCGCTTCTGTAATAATTCCTGCAGAAGTGATTTACAATATTGGTCTTCTGGACGAACGAATGAAATGGGTTTATTCTGATAGCGATTATTGTTACCGTGCTCGATGGGCAGGTTATCCTTGCATTTACAACCCGAATATTGTAATATTCCATGAAGGTGGCGTTTCGTCGAAGCCTGATAGCGACGAACGCATTATGCAATTTAGGTTAGATGCGTTAATGTTTGAAGCGAAGTGGATTAATGGATATGCATATTTTTCATTAAACAGCGAGAAGTTCGATGCCATTGACCAAAAAAGGCAAGAAAATCTTGCGCCAAATGCAGAAGACTTACGGTAAGAAGAAGGGTAAATCTGTATTTTATGCTATGGAACGTAGTGGTAAATTGAAAGGCGTTGCCCGCAAAAAGCGGAGGAAAAAATAATTGGCGCGCTATGCAACAAATTCAGACCTCGAGCGATTGTTTACAAATTTCACGTTGCAATACTATGGGACTTACATTGACGACGACCCAGAACTTGCTACATTTAATTCTGATTCACAAGCAAGTCTTGATAGGGATCTTGACGTTGTAAGCTCTTATATTGATTCTAAACTTTCAGCACTTGGGTATAATACTCCACTTAGAACTGTCGATGGAACACGCTATGATTATTTTGTTACTGATTGGTGTGCATATCTTACTATTCATCGTCGCTTAATCGCATACACTGCAGTTAATGAAGGCCTTGAATTTCCAGAATGGATTAATTACTTCAAAGAACAGGCAGAATCTATTTATGAAGCTATAGCAAGTGGCGATATCGCTCTTGATGCCGATATTTCCCTTAAAGAAAGTGGTATTGGTTATGTTGAAGTGGTAAGTGGAAGCAATAATGCCTTTTTTGAAAACAATCGTGCTTATGGCGGTGTTTATTCAAACAATGATTTAACCGCAACATTTTATATCGAGATTGATGGAACGAATGCCGGTAATGAAATTGGCAAGGCCACGTTTAAGTGGAGTGTTGATGGTGGTTATTCTTTTGAATACACGAAGAACCAAACTGGAACATCATGGATAGAGTTACGCGATGGTGTAAAAGTGCGATGGATTCCAAACACAAATGCTACGACTCAACTTAACCTTGGTGATGCATGGAAGTTCATAGCTGTTCCATTGCAAGTAAACGTTAAGACTGGTGGCAATTACGCAAAGCCAAAATATTTTGGGCGAGGGTAATATGGTTAGTGATATTAAACAACTGATAGACACTATTGAAGACGAAGTTTATACTGTATTGAAGGAAAGCTCCGTCAAAAGCTTTAATGTGATGAAGGAATATCAGCAATTTGATGAAGTCTCGTTGCGCAAAGTTGATGTGAATATCTTAATCACACCGTCCATTTATGAAAGTCACTATGAAATGAATCATCGTATTGGAAATGTTATTCGCAATACATATCGAATTGATGTAATGGTATTTGTTTCATTGTCTGCATTAGCCAAAAATCGCTTTCTTTTGCATACCATTGTTGAGTATATTTTAGAAAGGTTGGTTGGGAAAGACTTGGGAAGATTCCATGTTCAAACACAAAAACTTTATCAGGAATCTTTCCCACGGAATAACGAATTCTTCATGACTGCAATCACGTTTACTTACAATTATGACGAAATTGGAGCCGTTACATGAAAGGTTACAAAACCCAAATCGTTTTTCGTCAAAGCTTGGCATATAATTCTAATACGGCATTTATTAATGCTGGAGATTCAAGTGATGATGCTAATTTAACTACTACCACAAAAGGAATTATCCTTCATGCTGATAGCGAATCATTAGCACAAAATATTGAGTTTGAAGAAGGAGCTGATAAATTATTAGGCGATCGTTCTATTACAAAAACTGATGTAATTCGTCGTTCTGCAACCCCAGGTGGAGAGATTACTTGGCAACCTCGTCCTGATGATGCTTTCATTGCATTCGGCATTAACTTCCATGCCGGTTCATTTATAGGAACAACATTTGGCGTTACCGGAACAAGTGTTGGTTCATTTATATTCACCCCTCATCGTGTTGGAGTCGATCCTACGTTTCAAGGCGAAGGTCATGATATTGCACATGGTGGAACGTGGAGTCCGGGCACTGCTGCTGATGTTGCCTATATTGCAATTACGAAACAATTTGAAGGGGCTTCTGGAACAAATGCATTTCGTTATTTGGCTGCAGTTGCAGATAATTTAACATTAAGCGCAGCTTTTGGTGAGGATGTTAAACTGTCCATGGACGTAATGGCAAAAACAGTTGCAGCCACATATTATCAAAGTGTTGCATTTGGTGAAAACACATATCAATATTATTCCCGCGCAAAGCGATTTACTGATTGGCATGCAACATTTACTGTTGATGGAGTTGATTATGGCGTAACTTCAGTTGAAATGCGTTTTCAAAATCAACAGGAAAATCGTGGAAAACTTGGGCATTTTGGATATAGCCACTTTTCTCAAGGCAAAATCTTGCATGAAGGTGAATTCGTCCTTGAATTGGAAGACTTCAGTAAATTTCCACCGGAAGGAACTGGAACGATCCATATGCGTGCTTATAACGAAGATG
>WAPZ01000814.1 GCA_015520535.1 Candidatus Heimdallarchaeota archaeon | reverse complement strand
TTTTTTTCGAAAAATCTTAATCTTTGTGGGGTCAATGTAAACCGCACTAAATTTGGATAGAGCTTCCTCTTTTTGTTCTTTGACTTTATTGGTTAAATATTTGATCGAAAAGTTTCCAATTGGTGTGTTAATAATGATTTTATCCTTGTCTGGTGCTACATGTGTGTTTTTAATTGGAAAAATGTTTTTTAGGCCTAAAATTTGTGCTACTTTCATTGATCTGGGTGGATGCGTAAGCTCGATAGGCTTGTTAATTTGGAGGATTTTTCCTTGATCTAAAATAATAATTTTATCTGCAAGCATTTTTGCTTCATTTAAGTCATGAGTGACAAAAATGGTCGTCGTGTTTGAGACTTGTTGAAGCAACTTAATGTATAGTGCTAGTTGTTCGCGTAACTGTGCATCAATATTACTTAAAGGTTCATCCAGTAACAAAAGTTTTGGATTCGGGGCTAATGCACGGAGTAAAGACACACGTTGTTTTTGTCCACCACTTAATTCATGTGGTTTTCGGTGAAGTAATTCTGTAATTCCGCTAAGATTGGCTAATTCCATAACACGAGTGTGAATTTGCTTCCTTTTTAGTTTTCTTGCTTTTAGTCCAAACGCAATGTTTTCATAGACGGTTAAATGCGGAAATAATGCTTGATTTTGTGGTACGTATCCAATTAAACGCTTTTCAATCGGTAGTTGGGTAATATTTTTGTGATCAATAAAGATTGTCCCTTTCTGTGGTTTTAGAATTCCGACTATAGTTCTAAGGAGTGTCGTCTTTCCACATCCGCTTGGACCGACGATGGAAATAAGTTCTCCTTTTCGCCCGGTAAACGAGATATTTTTTAAAACCCATTCCTCTTCATATCGGAACCACAGATTCTTGATGACTAGATAATCCATAATTATTCGTCCTCAACGACTCTACAATTATATTTTTAGTTCTATTTTTCCAATTCGCTCAATTATTAAAAAACTCATTGCTGTGAGGGTAATTAATATTGCAGAAAATGCGGCTGCAGCACCAATATTTCTTGTTTCAATTAATCGATAAATTCCAACTGGAATGGTGGCAAAATTTCCGCGGGCAAGAAAATTGGTCGCTCCAAATTCTCCTAAAGAAATTGCAAAACTAAAGAGCATGCTCACAATAATGCCAGGAAGTAAAAGTGGCAACTCCACTTTAAGAAACGTTCTCACACGTGATGCCCCTAAACTGAGTGATACACTCAGTAACGTTGAATCGATGTTAGCACGGGTTGCTGCAATGACTCGATTTGAAAATGGGAGTGCAACTAGCGTGTGGGCAATTATTATGGCAAAGGAAACCTCTTTATACAACGGTGTTTGGCTGTATAAACTGAATAGAGAAAATGCTAAGGTTACTGAAGAGGTCGCCAAGGGTAAAATTACAATCATCCCAGTGAACGCGTTTAAAGCCGTAACTTTAGGTGTTCCTTGGCGTGTAACTTCGTAATTAATGCCATAGTTTAGTAAGAGAGCTAAGAAAGTGGCAAGTAGCATTACTGCAATCGCAAAGTATAATGAGTTTTGAAGCATCTGGATTGAAGGTAGTCCAATATAACTACTGGTGGCTTGGCTAAATAATCTTTCATAATATTTTGTTGTAAAATTTCCTGTTTCATCCGTGAACGATCGATAGAATATTCCAATCAAGGGAAGTAACGAAATTAAACTCAAAAATGAGAAAAATCCCACAATGAGGAGACTCCGTAAAATGGATTTTTTTTTATTTAAAGGATCGAAGATCGCATATTCAATTCTTTCACTGGTTTGATTGGTTGGTATTTCAAATTTAACAGAAAAATATAAGTATAACGTAATGATGATACCATTAATAAATAATTGAACTAATGTTAGGGCTGCAGCCGCGTTGTAATTAAAAAATGTTTTTGCAAGACCATAAATTCGCACTTCTAGGGTTTGATACTTGACACCACCTAAGACCAACACAATGGCAAAACTGTTAAAGGTGTAGATGAACACTAGTAATGAAGCTGCAGCTAAGGTTGGAAAGAGATAAGGAAATTGTACCTCTTTGAATATTTTCCATCGTGAGGCTCCCATACTTTTTGCTACATTTTCAAGCTCCTGGTCAACATTTTTCCACCCTAATTCCGTTAAGCGTAGAATTACAGGGATATTGTAGAAAACATGTGCCAATAAGATGCCTTCATACGTATTATATATCTCAATGAGCAATTGCCCGGTTAACTGTTTCCAAACTAAGTTAACCCAGCCGCCGTGACCAAAAACAATAATAAATCCCATAAGAACAACAATTGGGGGGAGAATAAAAGGTACTGTTAAGATATTCCTTAAAATAGATTTTCCGGGAAATTTATAATAGGCAAAGAGGTACGAAGCCGGAAGACCTATAATAATGCAAAAAAGTGTGCTTAATATGGCTTGTTGAATTGTCCAACCTAAGAAGTACCGATTTAAGGGATGATTTAAAACATAAAACATTGAAACAAGTGATAATCTAGAAAAATCTAAAAAATTTGAATCAAGGGCTAAAAATAGGACATTTATTAGTGGAATTATCAAAAATAAACTTATATAAAGAAACGGCACTAAAAAAATGGCTTGTCTTCTTAGTTTCGTAGTTAATTCTCCCATTTTAATTGCCCTAACTACACTGCGGTGCAAAGTATATGCCTCTCCGCTAATTAACGAATTTAGAAAAAAATAAAAAAGAATTATGGTAGATCTCGCTTAGTACGTCGAAAACAATTTCATTGTTCATATTTTCAGCATCTTACAGAAATATGAGCCCTATTGGCGTGGGGTGCCTCAATATCTTTGTTTTTTCTTTCGACGTTTCGTGAAATACGTTATTGTCGTTACAACAGCAAAAAGCGAGAGTAAAGTGGTTATGTATTCAAATCCACTTATTCCTTCTGTTTTTTTAGGAATAGTTCCCAACACAACGACTTGTTCCCATTCATCTATCCACCGATCCAGATTTTGTTTCAGCATATCGACTGTAATAAGGTCATTCAAGCGATTCACAGTATCTGGTGGGATTACGGATTGAGAGAAGCAAGATGAAATAGTTGCTAATTTATTTGCGGGATACATCCATTGATGTTCGGGAATTTGACTCTGAAGGCCTTTTCCAAGGAACCAATCAATAAATTTTTTCGCATTTTCTTTGTGGGGCGCACCTTTAACCAATCCAATGCCTTCTATTTGAAGCCACGCATTTGGTTTCCCATTTTCATAAGTAACTACGGCACTAGTAGTATTGTCGCCCCATTGGCAGAAACCATAGGCCGGAGAAGTACCATACGAAACCATGAACGGTTTTCCTTCTTTTTCATCAAAGAAAATGGTGAACGCATCACCCCACGATTTAGTTATTGTAATGTTTTTTCTTACTTTAAACCACCAATCCTTCCAATCTTTATTCAAAATCCCTTTAAAATTGATTTCAGGATCTCCATAGACAGCAATTGTCCATAAAAGAAAACCCAACCCTGGACTACTAAATTTGGGATTTTCTACTATTAATTTAGAAATCAAATCCGAGTCAGCCAATGTATCTAATGTTAAATTCTCTAATTCAGGATTTGTCGTTTTATTTATCAGTGTGTTGATATAGTACAGTGCAATGATGCCATAGTCATAAGGAAGTAAGTATTTATCGGGATCTAAGTTCTCTATTAGATTACTGTCAATATTTGAAATCTCTTTGGACTCATATTTTTCCAAAACGTCAGCTTTAGAAGGAATTTTGTGAATCAATACATTGTCAATACCAATTACAATGTCGGCCTGTGGATTGTCTTTTTCTTGAAGAAGTTTTGTTACTATTTCATTGGCATCATCAAAACGTATTATACTTATTTTGTCTTTAGGTATGCCCGAATATGCTGAAAAATTCCCTTCAATGTCATATTTGGGATCATTTAAGAGTGATTCATACGTATAAATTACTAACTCTGCTTGCTGCGAACTTTTGCTGACAATCGCAAACACAGGCGAATTCATAAAGGAATTTTGGTTAAAAGCCAGTGTGATTGCCAGCACTAGAATTAATGCCGATAATTTGATATTTATTTTTTCTTTTGCCATGAATCATCGCCTCTTGCCTTTATTTCCTCCCCATACTTACAAAAAGTGCGTACCTTAAAATTATTACTCGGTTTATAACTCAGTTATATTTCTTTGTAATAACGATTCTTACAAGATTTGAGCCGATTTTGGAGAAGAAAAAGACAAAGAAAAGAGTAAAGTTGCTCATAAAATATATTTATATGCCAATGAGAAATATTTCTCTGCTTCACCAATTAATTTTGCTTGATGTTCTTGATTTTCTTTTTCTTGGTTTGCTTGAAAAAGTGCTACTTTTGCCCTAACATAGGCACGATATGCTTTATAGAAAGGAAGTAACACGCTGAGATGTGGGTCTTTAATGCTCTTGTTATACGAATGTACAAAAATCTCAGAAAAATTTGGAAAACCGTAAAAATCTAAATCCATAGCTAAAAATGCCATGTCTTCGATAACATCACCACAACGTAAGGCTTCATTGAACTCAATACAGTCAAAAATATAGATTTCTTCCGTTGGTAGGACAAAAATATTTCGTGCTTGGATATCTCCATGATTATCGCGAATTTTTCCTATTTCCTGACGTGTTTTGAAGAGATTTTTGTGTGTTTCCATAAATTCATAGATTTTTTCGCTAAAACGTTTGTTGACGGTGCGATATTGTGAGACTGTCCGAAAATTTTCATCCCATTTCTCGAAAATGATATCATACTCTCCATATTCTGCCCGAATTTCAGAAGATTGATGAAACTCGGCAATTTTTTTTCCTAGTTTTGTAAATATATTGGAAGAGGGCGGTGGTGTTTGTCGTAAAAGGTTTTGAAGCAAAAATTCTTCTGGTAATTGTTTCATCTTAACGGCATATTCTTTGACCTCTCCCTTTTGTGATACACCGCTGTCAGTAATAGTAACTACATCCAAGTATATTTCTTTCGTTAATCGCTTATTTAAACGAAGTTCTTCATGGCAAAACTTCTTACGTCGCTCTAAAGTAGAATAATCTAATACATCGCCAAATTTAACCGGCTTTTTGACTTTATACACAAAATCACCGGTCAAAAAAACCCACGATACATGTGTTTCTCGCAACTCGATTTTTTTGACAGGGTGCGGATATGCTTTTTCATTCAGTAAATTCTTTATGTATGGTGGCATTGACATATGTTTTTATCTCCTTTATAATTTCATTTAATGGTTTATCAGTAGAAATTTTCACGTGAGAACACGTTATCGGTTCAAAATTTTTTTTCAACTTCAAATAAACATTAAAATTCGCATCACTTACTGTCTTTTGCGACTGTCGTTCTTTTAAACGTGCTTCTAAGATTTTTTGTGGGGTTTCACACCACACTACTATGTAGGGTTTTTTTTGCTTTTTTGCAACATTAATTACGGTTTCACGACGATATTTTCGTCCAAACACGCCTTCAACAATAACTGACATTCCATATGTTAGTAAAGTCTCAGTAAAATACGTGATGGCATTGTAAACTACTTCTTTATAGTTTTCGTCATAGATATTAACACGCCATGTTTGCAAATCGGCATCGTACAAATGTTTGAACAACTTACGTCTGATTTGGTCGGTATCCAAGAAAACTATATTGTCAAATTCTTTCGCTAGGGCATTAGCAATGGTAGATTTCCCAGTTCCCGG
>WAPZ01000813.1 GCA_015520535.1 Candidatus Heimdallarchaeota archaeon | reverse complement strand
GGTTAAAAGGAGATAATGTAGTTGATTGATTACATCGTTAATGTTTTTTATCGAGGATAACGTGCGCTCATTTGGAGATAGTAATTTAATATACTCTTTCTCTTTAAGGAGATAGGAATGAGTAAGGTTTTCTTCGAGTGGAAATCCAATGCTCTGTGCCAGTTTTTTCGCTTCATCAAAAGGTACTTTTTTTGTTCCGTAAAGCCACCGCCACAATAGATAAAATCGTGCGGCAGATGGTAATTCTGTAGTTGCCGCTTCATTACCAGTGATTTTCTTTATAGAAAAGCTAATAACAATGGATTGAATTATGTGAAGCAATTGTGATGAAGAAATCGGTGACCCCCTACCATCAATTATGGTTTCGAATTGTGAAAGAATTTCTAATCCCTTGCCTATGGCGGCAATGAAAAAATCTGAACCTTGAATATGGATGTCCCACAGATGAGCGAGGGTTTTTTCTAAATGATGAGCTAATTCTTTTTTAACTACATTTAAAAAGCCTATTTTCTTTTTTCTATATTTTCTTCCGATGATATATATTGAAGAGGCTAAAGAGGCGGTTTGTTTGGCATTCAACCGAACATTAAGTTCTGTATGAAGTGGCCATGTGGCAGTAATTACTAAACCCGACTTAAGTAGCGCATCTAGAATTGCCTCCCATCCTCGTGTTGATTTATGTGCATACACAATTACTACAATGCCTTGGGGTGTTAACACACGATACATTTCCTTAAATGCCTGAAGCAAAAAATGTTCAAACGTTGCATGAGCACTTTCTTTATTTCCATATCTTTTAACATTTAACACAATTTCTTCCGATTTAGGAGTTAATAAACTAGAAAATAGGTTGGGATAATGACGACCAACCATTTTCTTCAAAATGACGTAAAAAAAATCCGACAGAATTGAATATTGAATATTATCGTAATATGGTGGATCTGTGATAATTGCATCAAAAAAATTGTCGGGATAAGGAAGACGAGTGGCGGAACCTTGCCTTACTTCCTTTGCTTGTTTTTTTATTTTGACTAAGTGGGTTACACACTGGAGAATCCATTCTAATTGTACCGGCCAACTGAAAGAATGAGAAAATGGATTTACTTCTGCATAATTCCAAATCATTGGTAATGCTTGCCGACCAAAAGCTTGTGTTGCTTTTTCGCCAGTAACGTGCCACGGTGCAAGAATGGTATTATACGCAGCGAGGCGATCAACTGCTAACGCCAGATAACTTATGACTGCAATTGCATAGGCCTCTTCGTATCCGAGCTTACATATTTCATCGTACGCTTGTGTGACTTTTTCTATAAAAACGAGTAAGGAGAGTTTTTGACGAATATTGAATAAATCTCCCCACTTTTTAATCCCATATCCACGCCCAGCAACTGTGATGGAGTCATTTACATCCATTGGCTCCGTTAAAAAATCTTCAATCATCTGATTTTCGATTTTCTGCTGAAAGTATTGAGATGCGTTCTTATACACCTGAATGTCCTCTTGAGTGGCTACATAATATTGTTTTCCTTTCCCTCGAGATTTACTGACGACGATAGCGGCGAGTATCTGCCCAGCTTTTTTTTCCTGAAACTGCCGACGAACTTTGTCAGCTGAAATTAAGGTACCACATTTCAAACAGCGCGCAACTGTTCGCTTGATTGTCCCACGATTAGGATCAAAATCTTGGGGGAAGGGCTGATACCCATCGCCAACAATTCTAAATTTTAATGTATTCCCTTCAAAAAATGGATAGAGTGCCACTTTTTTGTCTTTCTTTCGTGCCAGCCAAAACTGGGTAGCTAACGGAATTTGTGCTTTGCATGACGGGTTTAAACAACTGATTGTCTTAAGCCAGATAAAGGCAATGGGAACGCCATATTCTTGAATTTCTTCATGCGAATTTACACCTAATTTATAGAAGTTTCCAATCTCATTTTTTGCTTGGGTAAATACCCATTCACCCCAGTGTTTAATATCTTGTAACAAGGCTTCTCCATACTTTTGCGGATATTCAAGAGTACATTTTTCTATAAATACTGCTACTGGATTATAGTCCAATGAATAGGTTTCACAACCTAAACGAAGAAACTCAAGTGGTATCGAACCCCCACCGGCGAATGGGTCTAAAACTTTCGGATGCTGTCCATTAAATTTCTTTTTTATATCATTCTGCGCTTGGTTCAACAAATGTTCGTTAAACGAGTTTTCCCATTGCGCTAATTTAACAATAAAATTGCCAATGTTTTTTATTTCCTCAATCTTATCTGTAGCATCCCGCAATGAACTATAAGCTATGGCTCGTGAATTGGACAATGGTTTTCGCGACCACCAAATGTGTAAGGTGGAAATGTGCCCATGTCGTATGCTTTTTTCACGTCTTGCCTCATTTCCAAGTTCTTCAATCGGAAGAAATACCTCTATAAACCGTTTGTCATCCATCGCTACTCATTGAAAAAACTTATTTGCCATTTAGGCTTTTCCGAAATTTCTGTGGAATTTCGGAGACGGAGGTTTAGGTAGGTGCCCGTGTGTGCAGTGAAAGGCTTTTTGGTCGGAAGCCTTTCCACACGGACACGCGCCACGGGTAGCCCAGCCCACTATCCCCATTCTGGCGCAGATTGCGCCGAGAAGTC
>WAPZ01000812.1 GCA_015520535.1 Candidatus Heimdallarchaeota archaeon | reverse complement strand
CTAGTATACCGCTTGATTAAGCAAAGAAGTAGTTTATAGATGCTGTAGATTTTATTTTATTCTCTTTTTACATTTTTTATTGATTTTATCTGATGTTGACGGAAATGGCGCTCTTTTCTTGGTGATATCCAAATCTAATCTAGGTGTAAAAAGAAGTATGGTAATAATATGTGTGTGCTTTAAAAGAAGAGCACATACAATTTGCTTCCAGCAATAGAGATGAGAATCATGACAATCCCCGCCATCACAAATTCGCCAGCTTCACCCCAATGCCAAAAATTGAATTTATAGTTAACTAAATCTTCGTCTGTTCCACTGAAATGCCGTGAATATGCCCTTGCAAGCGCTGAATTATCTTTAAAATCTTTTAAACTTCCAATTACAAGGAAAAATGCTGCTATGATTAACACGCCAATGAAATACCAATCGCCAAAAGTGTCCTTTCGCGTCAGTCCGCTCAGGGATATGCCTAAAAAAACGGATAACACCAGGCCAATCACGGTTTTAATTGATGTGCCGCGAAGAAAACGATAAAAAACCGTTTTTTTTGAGACGTTTTTCTGCGACGCTTTTTTTTGCTTTTTAATTTCCTTTATATACCGCTTTTGTTCTTCATAGATGTTTTTTTTCCTATTTGATGTCATGCATCCGACCATTCACATCTTTTTTTCAATTTAATACGTTCTCTTAACCCGTATTTTTCTTTTATGCTTTTATATTCTTCCAATCCAGCTAACTCACACCGCTATTTATGGCACCTTGGTGCGGGGGTGCATGCTTGGGCTTGTTCTAGTCTTCCCCATTTCTGTTACTACAAGAAATTGCTGTAAATCAAATTTCGGTTTTTTATCCGACTTTATCACAGGCCGTGACGGTTTTTTTGCGCTCATCTTTTCCAGATCTAATTCTAAGATTGTACCTAGAAGAAATTGGTTTATCTGAGTGGCAAAAATCGTCGCAAAGATCAAATCCAACGCATGTCGTGCCATCTCATAGAAGAGTGTAAAAATGGGGGACGGAAATAGATTCAACAGAAGTATAATGGGGATTTGGAGAAGTAGACGGAAAAACATTACGATTACGCTTAAAGTCATGAGCTTGATAAGCCATTTTTCTGTATATATGCTATTAAAAAGATAGCTACAGTTCCGGCGTTTTGAATGCAATAAATCTTGAAATACTTTATACCGATGAAGTAAAACCAATTGAAGATCAAACAATGTATTGCTAACGGGTTGAACAAGAAGAAAGGAAAACGCCATTAACGCAAAAATCACAACAACTAACCAAAATACAACTCCCCAATATAATTGTGAACGGATAAAATCTCTTAAAACATCCCCAAAAAGCGTACTTGACACTTGAAATAAGCCAGCTAAATAAAGTCCATAGACGAAAAATGCCCCTATAACTTTGACCAGTCGAAATTGTTCTTTCTTGGAGAACCATTTTGAATATTCACAAGCATTAACGTTTATATTCGTACGTTGGTCTTCATCTTGTTCTATTCCACGGGAACGAATCGTGTTCCATACATTCATCACATATTTGTCTTTAGAAAAACGTTTAATATCATGCAAATGAACTAAAAATACGCATAATGTAAGTCCGACAATTGATACCGCCAATTGCATGAACGAAGTAGCAAAAAAACTGACAATTATATAGATGATTGCTAAACTGCCAAGATATCCCCAATATCTTCGTGTAAAACGCCCTTTCAACTGCTCAATACTGAATAATATACGAGTTTTGACGTCAAAAATCGGTTTATGAAACGAAAACAATATGGCTCTTTTATCTATGAGTCGTATTAACTCCAATGATGCGGATTTCCATCCCGGATAGGCACTTACGGCAATCAAAGAACCTAAAAAAAGAACGGTCCACAAGATGATTTCATTAACCGGAAGCACAACGATAAAGTCAAACACCACATTTGTTTCAATATATACCTTTACGAGTAACGACGCTAAATACCCATCCATCAACCCAAAAAGCACGCCAAAAATACCAATTATAGCGGAATCGACCACAAAAAACAAGAACACCTGCCGACGCGTCAAACCTTGAAGCCGAATCAATCCAACCTCATACCGAGTAAGTTCTGCCGACAACATCAACGCTACTAATTGCGTCAAAATTGCCATAAGCATCACATGATAGGTAAGTGCCGTCAAAAAGGCATCTTGCCGCTGTAATGACACCTCTAAATAGGCTAACTCTTCACTCACCGAGTAGATTTCTCGCACATACAATGGATAATATTTGTACAAATATCTCTGGACGGATTCTGCGGATCGTGTTCCATTTAACTTGATTAATACATAACTTATCGGAAATACCGTTTGTGTTAAGGCTTCTAAAACCGCATCACTAATAAAAATCAATGATTCTGAATTATAAAGAGAAAATATATTGTTACGTGAGATCCCGATGATTTGTGCCGTAAAATTCGTGGTGGTATTTGCTATTACGCTTAAAGGAAGGGTATCGTCTACCTGTAACCCATATGCTTTTGCTATATTATTGGTCACAATCACCGGAATAAGAGGAAATGACGCCGCTGTTTGGGTTGCGATTAATGTACTACCATTAGCCAGTAGAGAAACATTGGCTAAGTCCGCATAGGAACGCCCTTTGAGTATTTTAGGCGCATAGGGAGAAAATTCACTGGCATTTATCCCCAAAAAAGAAAACGACTGTGCGGTTTCATTAGCAACCGGAAGATTAACCGCACCCGACACCACTTTTACACTAAGAATTTCGGACGCTGACACATTGACATCTTTCTGCAATAACGTATAAAATTCATTCGCCGTAAAATCATTATTTGTCTCTACAATTAAATCCACCGACGGATAAATCTCATTATACCATACGGGCACGGAAACCGTCAGACTAGCTGTCAAAATAAGAATAGTAACCGCAAAAGCAAACGCAATCGCATTAGACGCAATGGTAATTATTGAACGACTCTGATACCGCTTGATATTGCGAATCACAAAAGGAACCACAACTTTCGAAACCGGTCGAAACACCACCTCTATCAACGAAGGAATAACCCCAAATAGAATAAATTGAAAAGAAAAAAAACCAAAAAAAGCTAATAAAATAGCAATT
>WAPZ01000811.1 GCA_015520535.1 Candidatus Heimdallarchaeota archaeon | reverse complement strand
CTTTTGAACCATTGAAAGAACTAATAATTAAACGAAAATGAAGCCTGCTAAAAAAATTGTCCCGGATTTCTTTAGTGCCTTTTTTATGTTTCCCTTTGGTATACGGGAGTGTTCCGGAGACAAAGTCAAAAAATTAAGAGAAACATTTTCAAAAAGTGGGTGGATCCTGGAAAAGTATGATGTGGGAACAGGCTTTGATTATAATGAGTATGTGTATTTTTACCCTTATATCTGGGACATATTGTTCACCGCCGATAAAGTGAATCAGAAAAAAGATGAAATTGAAGGCGTTCATTTTTTTCGCTATTCCTTTTCCAATAACCATCCACGCATTGTGGTACAACATCAAAATTACACTACTAATAGCGGAAAGCATGAGATTCAATTAGCGGTGAAAAATGTTTTCCTGCATTTATTTCCAATTGGGGTAGGCATTTTGATTTTTGAAATCATTCATCAAACAAAAGGTCAAATTGATGATTATAGTCTTCAGGACTTATTATTTTTCACCAATGGTTTTCGCCGCATTTATCCTCCTTTTATTTTTTCTACTCATAGGAAGCACCTCAGAAGTGATAATTTGTGGACGTACTTGCCCTCATCCACGCAAGAAAAATCACCTTTTCAATTAACGGAAGATGGAATAAAGTTAGCATTGGGGGCGGTTAATAAATTGGAATGTGCAGAGGAAGTTATTTTAGAAATTGATAGAGAAAAAATAGAAAACAATTACAGCGCAAGCGAAATCATTTGGTCGGAGAGTGAAAAGTATTATAAACCCAATATTTCATTAATCATCAGGCGTTTTCTGGACAATGACGAGTTTTCCTATAAAAATGGCGATTATTCCCCCATCATCGATGATCGCATGTTTGTACACTCTTTTTACAGCATCAACCCTGATTTTATCTGGCAAAAAGAGGAAAAAAATATTCAGAAAGAGCAGACCAATATCTGGAACATTGTATTTATTCAGCGATTAAAAAGACAATTTCAAAATAGTTTTAATTCCGATTCACTGGATTTTAGCAGTGATGTGTGGTATCAAATGATACATATTGATTGGGGAGCACCAACCTGTGCCAATAAATTGATGCAAAGCGAAATTTTAAAAGCATGTTCTTATGGACGCTGGTCGGATTGGGGTACTTTTTATGGATTTTCCCGTTTTAGTTCCGTCACGTTAACGAATATCAATGCCGTTCCCTTCTTGTACAATCACTTCCAATCGCTATATTATCAGATTGCCGTACTGTTGTTGTTTTACCGCGGGGCGTTATTGAATTTTTCGGACCGCAGTGAACGGTTATCCAAAGAAATCCATCAGTTAAACGATACACCGACAGCTGAAATGAAAAATATTTTACGGAAAGTTGAAACACTCCATCGCGATTTTTTATTGTTTCGTAATCGGTACTGGTTTCGCGAGGTTACCGCGCAGGATCAGGGGATAGAAATATTTGACATCTGGAACAATCAGCTCAGGAACAAAGAATTGATGGAAGATGTACAGTTAGAAATTAAAGAACTGTTTGGTTATGTTGATACAACATATGAGAAAACTATTTCCAAAGCTATTAATATTTTAACAGTGTTAGGTGCCGTTTTCTTCCCTCTGGCTATTATTACTGGTTTATATGGCATTAATGCTGAATTTGGAAACTTAATATTTAAGTTTCCATTAAATGATATTCCGTTTTTTTCTATACTTTGGTCCTTTATTGTTTTTATCACTCTCTTTTATTTAGCATACCAAATTATGAAACACATTTTTAAAGATTTATTGGAAAACGAAAAATACGAACCATTAGAACTTAAAGAACTTCTACAAAAATCATTAAATGCCTTTAAAAAGGAGAAATAAAAATAGATAATCACTCTCACATCTTCTTCCTTGGCGGCCAGGATGCCGAAATGTGCGAGATCCGAAAATTACTGCAAGAGAATAATCAACTCTTTTATGATAAAAAGCTCCGTTGGGGCGCAAAAGTTAGTGCTTACAGTGAGGAGTTGATGCAAATTGGAGAAAAAATCCCTGTGTTTATTGAGTTGCAAATCGATATACCGATACCCGAACAGGCAAAAATCATCGATCATCATGGTCCGCAGGCCGGGAAGGACCAACCGACTTCTATTGAGCAAGTAGCAGAATTACTGGGTCTTCCCCTTAATCGCTGGCACCAATTGATTGCCGCCAATGACCGCGGTTGGATTGACGGACTGAAGGCTTTTGGTGCCAGTGATGCGGAAATTGATCAGGTACGTCGCTATGACAGGCGATGCCAGGGCGTGACCGAAGCGGAAGAAACCCTGGCAGAACAGGCCATTCAAGAATTGGAAGTGGTGAACGGAATCGCCGTTGTGCGCATTCCTTTCCGGCACATTTCTCCGGTTACCGATCGCCTGTACGGGAAGTATGACAACATTTTGGTAATTACGCCGGAAAGTATCAATTTCAGCGGAGATGGAGAGATTGTACAAAAACTGGCCCAGGCTTTTCCGGGAAGCTGGTATGGAGGCGATTTGCCGGAGAAGGGGTTTTGGGGGACAAACATATTAAATAAGAAAGAAATGATTTTAAGATTCATTTTTAGGAGTCATCATGACTAAAGTTGAAATTGATTTAAGAGTCATCACGCCTTTAATGATTGGGAAAACTATTTCGGAAGAGTTTATCACTAT
>WAPZ01000810.1 GCA_015520535.1 Candidatus Heimdallarchaeota archaeon | reverse complement strand
TAGTAAATTTATTGGATTAACCATATATTGAAGGTGTGGTTTCCATACTTTCAAGATAGATGAGGACTATGGATGCCTGTTAAAAAAATTTTGTTACTCGCTGATATTCATTCAAATATCTATGCACTCAACGCTATTTTTGATAAAGTACAGGAAGAAATAGGCAAAGTCGATTACACATTTGGTCTTGGAGATTACGTAGGTTATTCCTGTTATCCCAATGAAGTTCTTGATATTTGTAAAAAGAGAATGGATATTATGGTAATGGGTAATCATGATTTAGCTGCTGCTTTAGGAAATGCAGATGGTTTTAATCGTGATGCTAAGACTGCTGCCCTTTGGAATAGTGAGCAGTTAACAGAAGAAAATAGAACTTTTTTATCCATTCTTGAAACACAACATCATTTTCACATTTTTGAAACTTACAGCTTTTTTGTGTTACATGGCACCCCGGTCGACCCAATTAATGGTTATCTCCGTCCCGAAATACCTGATGAAAAGAAAGACGATTATCTCAAAATGCTTCCAGCAACTAGATTTATGTTTAACGGTCATACACATATCCCTATGGTCTACAGAGGTAAAGGAATCGCAGGTGAAACTATAATAATAAATCCAGGCTCTGTTGGTCAACCAAGGGATCGGGATCCAAGAGCTTCTGCAGCTGTGTTGTTCGTTTCAGAAGATCCAAATTATCTTGAACTTAAATGGATTCGCGCTGAATACAATATCACTGACCTTGCACGAGAAATGAGGGAGAAAAAACTTCCACATAGGCTTGCTGAACGTCTGTTCTTTGGAGAATAAAGTAATTTTTCTATAGGGGTCATACAAAAATAACTTCCCAATAGTTTTGTTTCGGCCAAAAGTTGACTGAAATAACTTGAACAGCTATTGCGGAAGGAGGGTATAATTCCATTGGGGGAGGATCTGCATGGGTTTGATCGGGAACTGGCTCATTTGTTCCGGGGGATACTTTTTCCCTTTTTCATACTTGTGCTCTACTATATAACCCTGTACGGTCAAGCCTGCTTTTGTGGTTGTCGTATTTATCAACTCCAGCATTTTTTCTAGGGAAGTTAATGGTTGTCCGGCCCAATTGATACTGATGAAGCTGAACAATCGATGTTCGATTGGATTCCATTTAGAAGCACCAGGAGGATAATGACACACCGTCACTTTAAGCTGGTAAACTGCTGCCAATTGATTTTGTAATTCATATTTCCAGCCATGGCGTCGATAGCCATTAGCTCCGCCTGCATCGCACAAAATAAGGAGATTTTTCTGATTCGGGTACAAATGTCTTCCTATCTCTTTCCACCATTTCACAATCATCTCAACAATAAACTGGGGTGTTTCAGAAGAGGTACCACAATAGACATAGCCTTTATTATACTTGAGGTCATAAATACCGAAAGGAACCACTTTGCCTTTTGCTAAATTTGGAAAATCATGGTCCCAGACCTTGTCAGCCACTTTTTTCCACAGTCGGCCTGCCCGGGCAAATAACCCAATTTTTTCTTTTTTCTTCGTATCAATACTAATAACTGGCCTTCCCGATTTTAAAAAGGCTTTTTTAAGTCTAGCAATTTGTTGAAACTGTATATCACGGTCTGGATGTTGTTGAGCAGATAAAGTCTTCTTATTACTCTTGAGAAAGATTTTTCTTTTTCTTAAATATTTACGGATGGTTGAACAGGAAGCTTTGATTCCTAGTTGGATCAATTTTTGTTTAAAATAGGTCAAATTCTTTCTTACCCATCTTTTGTCACTCATGGGATCACCTGCCAGGTGGTCTTCGGTTAACCTTTCAAGTTTGTCTGAAAACCCTGGGTACTGGTGTTCTTTAGACTTTCTGCCCCCTCCAGACCTGCGAACTCTATTTTTGGCCAAAGAAAATGACTGGACTAATTCTAATATCCCTCTTCTCATTGTCTTCGTATCAATGCCAAGAAACCTCGATAAGGAAACTTTTTTTCTAGTTGTTAATGAAAGAGCAAGAAATCCAGTGATCAACCGCCTTGCCCGTTCATTAACCTGCTGCAATAACCTCTGGGCAATCGTTTTTGATATAATAAAGTCTTTAGAAAAGAAGAAGACAAGATTAGGGGTAGAAGTACGTTTCAGCAGAGCCTCAAGCTTTTGAACCCCAAACAGTTCGAGATATCGCCGTTGACCTTCTTCTGTTGTACAATTAATGACTTCCAGGGAACGTTCAGCAATAAAATCGAGAAGGGTATAGTGAAGAATTATTAAGCGTGAGCAGATGATTTTATAGACCATGTTTAGGAAGCTCCTATAAGGATGAGTAAAATAGTAGAGGTAGAGAAAAATAGACTAATTTTAACATTTACTAATGGGTTTAGAAAGGTTATGGTAAGACCATATCTTAAGAAGAAGCGCTATTTCAAAAAAGAATGAAATGCAAAGAGATCAGAGAAATTAAACATCTTCGAACAGCCAATGATCGGGTTACAATCACAAATATGAACAAAGAAAAGAAAAAATTCAGGAACTAGCCATTACAAATTTGGGAAGTTATTTTTGTTTGACCCCTAACAAGGTAAACCAATTTATCAAGGAGAAAAATATTCAAGCCTATGATCCAATTCCCGTTAATAG
>WAPZ01000809.1 GCA_015520535.1 Candidatus Heimdallarchaeota archaeon | reverse complement strand
TCTTCTGTTATGATTTCATTATTTCACGGATAAATTCTGGTAAAATTCACGATTTATAGCTCTATTATTTTGTTGTTTTGAATTCTTTGAAAAGATTTTTGAGTACAGCCCGAACCTCTGGAATTGGTTCCTTTATTTCTAATGCAGTACCCGCATCCATATTTGGATATTCCTTTGTTCCAAGAAACATGCCTTGTGAGACTTTACCACCGACTACAGCCGGAGGTAAGAGTGCCACACCTAAATGCATCCCTTTTTTAACTGTTTTAAGGTTGGTACAAACTTGTAATTCTCCCTTACTTGAAAAAACTTTGGTTACAAAGAGCTCAGACTTTGGTATAGCGGCAATATTTCGTATCACCACCACTTCATAGTCAATCCCAAATTCTAGCTCACTACTAGGTGGAAACGGCTCTAAATTTTCTTTTAACGAAATTAAATAATCAAACGCCCAAAAAATCCGTGCTAAGTGAAGATTGTTCTGTGGTTCTGTATTTGGAGAAATTTCGAGTGCATTTTTGATGGATTGAACTAAACTCGTAATTTGGCTCACATCTTCTAACTCTGAGGGTGTTTGGAGGTAACAATATTTAAGAGTCTGAATATGCCCATATAATTTCTTTAATGTCTTATTCAGCTCATTTTTATCCATTCTGATCTTAAAGTTTGTTTTTTTGGGTAAAGACTGCTGTAACATGGCATATGAAAGCTCTGCGAGTTGGATTCGGGGATGATTTTCTGTCGTAATGCTCATTTAACGTAATCCTCCTTTAACATTTTTTTTGCTTTAATCTACAATAGAAAAGGAAGGAAAAAAATCTTTTTTTATCTTCGATCACAGACATTCAATACGTAAATCAGAAGTATCTAAATCCTTATAAAGAGAACAACTCTTAGCTCACTTGGGTTATTATTTGGAGATTTGATGGTGAGATTCAAAAATGCGTATCTATTGTGAAGCAAAATGTGAGACATGTGTGCACGCCTTAGGTCGCGTTCGAAATGTGTTTGATCATGAGCAAGAAACCTATATGTGCGATCGTTGTCGGAAAGTGTATTTCTGTGAGGCTGGTATTGGGAAAAGATATGATGAACAAACCGGCAAATTAGTGATGCTTTATTGTTTAGACTGTGACTATCCATTAGTTAAACGTCGGTTGGATAAAGCTTTAATGGAGAAAATCAAGTTTATCCGGTTTATTGCGGGAGAAGTTCCGCCTATAAACTATTTAACGAACATTGTTATTGGAGATCTGCGATATACGGAAGTGTCAGAGGAAGATTCTCGTTTAAAAGCTATGTTAACAGAAGGGCAAGAGTATTATATAAAATCTAAAATTGAAGCCTTAGAAAAAAGTCAAGCCATTGATGTCGATTTAATCATTACCTACGCGCGATTTATTGGGTTTTCGAATGATTTTCTGGAATCTATAAAGAATTTTTCCTTGTTAGAATTGTTAGAGAAGTTTAGCGAATTATATCCATCTTTTATAGAAACGCTATATCGGATTTTAATTGAAAGAAATTATACGACCGACTTAGATTTTCAGCTGGCATTTTTAGCCAACTTTAAAAAAGAGCATCCTAATACCAAGATACATTTCCCGACGGAAGAAGAACGTGAAATTGCGCCGGTCGACATCTGGTTGCAGGAAGAAGGAAAAGAAGATCGCTGGGCGATTGTTAGAAATCTAAACGTGGATTTGAAAGAATACCAAGACCTCATCACGCCGGTACTTTCTTTACCACCAACCGTGTTTGCGAATGTCCGTGAAATCTATGTGGTTTCGCGCAGCTTTTCGTGGAATGCTATCTTATTCCATCAAAAATATTCTAAAATCTTGCCAACTATCTATGAGGAAGGCACTGCGGGTGAAAAAAAGAGAAAGGAAATTCCAATATTTTTGTATATTGATACCAAGGATGGTTTTGAAAAAGTCTCGTGAAAATATGAGACATTGTTTGTCATTTCAAGCAGGAGAAACTTTCTGCAGTTTAGCGAGTTCATGAAGCTTTTCAATTCTCTCGGCAGTTAATTCTTCATTGTCATTTTCTATTTTTTCATTTTCTGGAAAGAGAAGGTTGGTAATATATCTAAAAAATTTTCCCGACAATCTGAGGAGTCGTAGCCCTTTTTCTGTAATGGTATAATATTTTCGTGTTGGACGTCCAAATTTTCTTTCCTTTTTCTTGGGGATAACAAGACCTTCTGACTCCATTTTATATAAAATCACATACGAAGTTACAGTCGCCAGTTTAAGCCCGAATTTTTCTTTTAATTCTTCGCGCAATTCGTATCCATAGTAATCCTTTTCCTCTAGTAATTTAAGAATGTATAAAAAGAGGAGTTCTGTCGTGAGATTTTTTTTCAATCTGTTGAATGCTTTTGTTTCCACGATATCAGCATACTCTTCCTCAAAGGTTGTCACATTCATACCGCTCCTACATTTAAACGATAATGATTCTGATCAATACTCGTGCACTCCTTTATACACCCCTTAATCTCCGAATATATAAAATTTTTGTCCTCTTCATTATCACAGTGTTTGGAAAAACCACTTATAGAAGACTTTATATATTAGGCAATTGGTTTTTTTTATAGAAGATATTTGTTGTGTAATGAGTTGACCTCATGGTGTGTGTGTATATATGCGAGAAGTTAAGACTAAGCATCCACTTAATATACGAAGTCCTTCAGAATTCCCACAGCTCCCACAGTGGCTTCAAACCAATTTAGTTCTACCATTGCGAATTATTGTGGGTAATATAAATCAGATTCTTCGTGATCTCCGCTATCTTTGCAGCTTAGATTCTAATAAAAACTTTCCCGCCTTAAGAAATACTATATTGCAGCGTTTAGCTACAATTTCACGAACATATTATCATACGGGCTTAGTAATTGGTTTACGTGAACGTAAAGTATTTGATAATCTCTTTGAAGAAGAATTAAATTTGTCTTATTGGCGTGGCGCCTTTGAGCGTAATTTTCATTTTCAAGAACTTAAAAAAGAAATTAAATCGGGACAAGACATTCATAATCGCATAGAAAACTTAAAACGCTTAATTGAGCGAATTAAATCCTTTAATAATCGCTTATCAGAGAGTTTTGATCAAACAAAGTCTTTTTTGAATGATTATAATGAAGACTACTCAAAACTTATCTTACAAGACGATTACAGTGAGTTTAGAACCTTTAACCCACGAACACTTCGGGTACTCCGCATTATCTTGCAACTTATTCCCGATGCACAAAACTTGATTGAAAAATTTTTATCAGATTATGAACGGCTTGAAAATGAATATTTAGAGCGCATATTCACGGTATATCGTAAAGAACTCGATGCCACAGAAAAAATCTTGGATTTGGTCGAACTTTATCAAAAGACCATGGATTTACAGCAGATGACCGATGTGGCTCAAATTATAGATACGATTTCTTGGGGCTTTCAAGATTTTCACTTAATCCAGACATTACAAAATATTATGAAAAGTATTGACGATCTTAATGTTCGATATGCAGAACCACTGACTAATATCCTTCATCAAATTGAACTATGGATACCCAATATTTAATTGAACCATTTGTGAGAAGTGACTCCTTTTTTTCATTTTTTTAAAACAGTGCACCAAGTTTTTCGTGAAACATCAACTCTTTTAAAGCCTCTTTATATTACTTTTAATAGAGGGTGTATAGGTGCCACAAATGAGTTCACGAGAAAGCTCAACCTTAAGTGACCGTTTAACTGATGTACGCGTCAAAAAATTCTTAGCTGAAAGTTTATTAAATTCATGTCGTAATTTAGGCGAAAAAAGTTCTGTTTTTTATGATTTTTTTTATTATATAGCCTTTAAAACTGCAGAAGACATATTAAAGGCCGTTCGAAAAGAAGAACGACTAATGCAGGTTCGAAACTTTTTTCGCTGGTTAGGATTTTCTCCCGTTGAATTAGAGTGGTCGGATGTGACTAAAAGTGGAAGTATAGCTTTTGGTACATCACGCCTTTGGCAAGGTGATGTCGGACAAGATAAAGCCATACAAACCTTAATTTTAGGGACAGCTTCTGGTCTATTACAAGCTGCTTTTGAAATGCCCGTTAAAATTGAACCAGTGACTGAACAAGACACGTTACCACCACGAATCGAATATTTAGTGAGATTTTATCCCGACCCTACAGCATCAGTAACTGAACCACAACTCGAGTTAGAAAATCTTTTTATGGCTAAAAAAGAAGTTTCCGAAGAAAAAACTGCAACCCGACCGCTGACAGCAACATCACAACAGTTGTACGTAGCCACTGCAAAAGATGTCATTAATCCGGTTGTGGGTCCTGGTGTAGTGGTGGAAGATGTGACATCCATCTTTATGCGCCTAGTATTTGAATATTTGCAACAAACATTTCCGGAATCCATCGATGAGGTAACGGAAAAATCCACATCAGATATGTTATATCCTTTAAAGGTTTTAATAGAAAAAAGTGCCGAAAAAAACCAAATAAAAGAATTATTTACAGATTTAGGTAAAGCGTTGGGAAGACAAGTGTTATCAATGTACGTTTCCGCTAAACATCACCAATTAATTCGTGGAATTGGATTATTGCCCGTTCACCAGTTGGAAGACCTCATTTTCTACCTTCCAAAACGTGTATGTCTGTCTTTAGATTCGGAGAACACAAATACAAGTTGCATGAGCATTGGGAGCTTATGGGCTGGATATGTGTCAGAAATTCTAAAAATTGAATTTGAATTGGCAGAAGAACCTTTATGTCCACAGGAGCCAGATAGGCTTTGCTTGTTTACATTAAAAAGAAAAGTTTAAAAAAATAATGGATATAGTTTTGGTAAAAGAGTTAAAATAATGCTATTTTTGGAATTCTTCTATTTTTTTTACCAATAATTCCTTAAATGTGCGAAGCATCTTTTCTGCTTCCGCTTTTTCTAGGCTTTCGCAGATTAAGCGGATCATGGGTGAAGTATTCGAGACACGGATAAGAATCCATCCTTTCTCGGGTCCAAAATCAATGCGAATTCCATCGATCGTGTTAACATTTTTGTATTCTTTTAATAGTTCTTCCTTTAACTTCTCTAACACTTGAAATTTGATCGCATCGGGACAATCGACGTTTTCTCGCAGTGTGAATGACTTGGGAAGGGAATCGACTAATGTTGACAGCGAAGTTTTCTTTTCAGCTATCATTTTTCCCGTTAGCAGTGGAACTAATACAGAATCATCAAATAAGTAAAATTGGGGAAAGACCATATGTCCGGAGCCTTCTATTCCAATAAGAGTGTTTGGATATTTACGTGCATATAATGTAAGGAAGGTGTGCCCCACCGGAATTCTTTTAATTTCTACTTTACCAGTTAACATTTTTTCTATGACCAGAGAACACTCCACATTGGCTAACACCAGTTGTTTTTCACTAAACTGGCCTTTTTCTAGGAGATACTGGGCTAATAAGGTGCCTAAGATATCAGCCATAAGTACACGCCCTTTGTCATCGACTATTAACGCACGATCTCCGTCGCCATCAAAACCAATTCCAAAATCTGCATGTTCTTTTTGAACTAATTCAGAGAGCGTTTTCAAAGATTCGGGTGATGGTTCACTTTCTCTGTTCGGTGAAACGGGATCCGGCTCACAATAAAGTGGGATTATTTCATAACCAACCTCTTTAAACAAACGCTCTGCAATCAGCGACATACTCCCATTTCCACAGTCTATTACGACTTTTAGTGGATGTTCTAAAATGAAATTATCTTTCATAAACTTAATATATTCCTCTGTCATATCTACTTGGGCAATATTGAATAATTGATGCCATTCTGCTAATTTTGATGAATCTTTACTGGCAGCATTCTGTTTTAATGTAAAATAAAGGTCTCTAATTTCCATAAGATCTTCTTTGGAAAAACCTACACCATCACCATAATAAAACTTTACACCAGCCCATTCTGGCGGTAAATGTGAAGCTGTTAGAAAAACTGCGGCATCTTGCTCATTTTTCCACGCGTTAAATAGCGCAACCCCAAACGGTGACGGCTTTGTCATATGAGAGACTTTAATACCGGTCGAAGCCAAGCCGGCAATTAATGCATGATGTAACAATGCAGAAAACGTTCTAATGTCATAGGCGACGGTGACACCTTTTGTGTCCATTTTATGCTTCTTTAAAAAGAGACCTAACGCCATTCCAATCTTTAGCATTTTTTCGGCGGTCATATCTTTTCCGTAGATGCCACGAATATCGTATGCGCGAAACATATAATAATCGGGATCTTTTTTCATTTCTGCTTCTTTCATTCTTTGCACCTTCAATTTTTTCTTTTTCTTTCATGTGAGTTTTTCTGCGGTGATACGATATACTTCAATATTTTTGGAACGACACGCGTCGATTAAACCATCCGGTATGTAAAAACACACTAATCCCAGACGGATCTGTTCTTCTTTAACATTATACAATCTGCTATATGCTGGTAAGAACTTTGTCACTTGCCCAATAGCCTTATCAGTAACTTCAATTTCAATTTCTATCAACAACGGATTTCCATTACGGTCACGGAAAACGGCATCGATTCTTCCGGCGCCCACGTCAACTTCAGAACCTTCGTATCGCAACCCTTTTTCTATAAGTTCTGGGTATTTTTTGATCAACATTAAAATTTCTTGTTCGGACACAACTTCTTGCTTTTGTGGTTTCATGCCTAAAAGATTTAACAAATATTCTTCAATGCTACGATATACGTTTCTTGGGCCTGATGCATGCGGACGAATATCAATAATGTCATTTCCCGCTTTTATGACAAGAACAGGAATGGTTTGATTAAAACGCCCGCTTCTACTTATTGGTAAGGCACCGCTACCACTAGAACGGATTCTAATGGTTTTCGGCTTTTTTTCTCGCAACTCTGATAAAATTTTGTGTTGTTCCTGCGTTGTTAACAAGTGCCATTGAATTATTTCAAAGGGTATCCTTTTTTTGATCTGTATTTCCGCAAGAAGGTGTTCCAATTTTTCCACAACGTCGGGTTGCACTCGCTGTCCGACATAGAGTATATGTTTTAGTCTCTTCACTGAATCCACCCTTAAAAAATTCTGTTTTCCTACTGGTTCTCCATTCCTTATCGATGTTGTTCCAATTACACCCAATCACACATTTTTTTCGTGTTTAAAAAGTCAACAAGAGTCGCAAATTCATGCCTTTTTAAATGCAGAAAATAAATACAATTTGAGCACTTTTTAAAAATCACGCATCAACACCACTTCACAGAAAAATTTGGCTGTATTAAGCAATTGACAAATTAATAAACCTTAATTTCATTTTTATGAAGATTTTTGCCGTGAATATTTATGACAAATAGTAGTTTGTCTATAAAAGAGCGTTTAAAGCGTCATATTCAGCATTTAGCTAAAACACGCTGTCATTTGTTTTATGAAAAAAATGTTCAAGAAATATTGGCGTATCTTGAGTCTGAAATGCAGACTTTCGGTTATAAAACATATCGACATGCGTTTGGGATGATTGATAAAAATGCTATCAATGTAGAATGCATTCCGCAGTCAAATGAAGTAACTGATATATTTTTGGCTTGTACAGCGCATCATGATTCATTTATAAACACGCCGGGCGCTGATGATAATGCATCAGCGCTGGCAGTTCTTCTAGAAGTTGCTCGGAATCTTGTAAACAATAATCATGCTGATGGAATTGCTTTCATTTTTTTTGATGCTGAAGAACTTAGTTTCGAAATGCTCCGATTTTTAGCACTTCTATTTCTTTACAACTATGATATTGAACATGAAAAAGATCCAAAACGCAAAAAATTTCTGGAAAAATGTAGAGATGAATATATAGACAAAAATAAAGATCTTCAAGGGAAGCTTTCCTTAGACGGAAGTAAATACTGGATTGAGGAACGATTCTCAGCATATCGCAATCTAAAAGCCGTTATTAATTTAGAATCTGTTGGCTTTACTGATGTAAAAGAACGTTCTCAGCAACAAATTCCCAATTACCGTAAAATACCATCTGTAGGCGATTTTCTCGCAATAGTATATTTATCTAAATATGAATGGTTGGTTAGAGAATTAACTAGTTATTTTCTTCAATATTTAAAACTCCTTCCATTTGAAGCAAACCCAAAAGACACCAAATTTGCCAGAAGAAGCGATCACGCTCGATTTTGGGATATTGGACTGCCCGCTGTGATGTTGACGGATACGTTCGAATATCGAAATCCGCATTATCATAAACCGACAGACACGCCAGAAACTCTTGATTATTCTTTTATGGCAGCACAGACGAAGTGGTTAATTAAAGCACTCCCACAGCTAGCACAAAAATTGTCTTCCCAAAACAACTTAATTCACTTAAATAAACAGTGTTAAAAATGACAATAAAAAATAAGAAATATAGTAGGCATGTTTCTTAGCTTACAAAAGTACTAAGCCCACTATGAGGATAGATAACCATAAATACGGCTTGGATGGTGAGAAGCACTCCAATTATAATAAGAAATGGCGACCAACTAATGAATCCTAAGAAATAATCCATGGCTTTTTCCGTACGATAGGCGAGTATAAGTACAATCAAGTCAAGAAGCGCAATCACGGTTAAAATGACCCATAATGGAATATGGATTGAAAAAATCACAATGTCAGTTCCCGCTAAAAATATAACTAGCGCAACGAGAATGACGCCCACGAATAAAGCGATAAATGCCGCAATGGGTATTTCTTTAAGTGGACGTGCAATTAATATCAACGCGCCAAGCACGAAAAGAAATGTTGAAAACCAAGAAATGTTGATATTAGCATTATCAAAGGCGAAATTTTCGATCGCAATCAATATTGGTGTTAAAAACCCTACAATGCCACCAATTATTCCTAATGCTCGGATGATAGTGGATTCGATATCACTAGTTGGGCCAGTGCCAATTACGGGAATCCTCGCAAATAAACGATCAATTCCCCATAAAAGACAAATAAGCCCCAGTAAAAACATTAAAATCCAATCAAAAGTGTAAAACACTTCTAAAAATGTCATTTTATTCATTCCTTTTTTTAATTTTTTGAAAGAACAATCTATTTTATGAGTTTATAAGTTTTAAGTCGGCTTGCCAGTCGTGTTGCGATGTATTCTGGTAGCATTGTGATTGGTGTATCTTCGGCATGTGATCCTCTTGCACTCAGTAAGTTGTCCATGACAAGTAATTTCTCGAAGTTTAATTCTTTTTGGCGTTCATATAGTTTTATTCCGCCAACATAAACTTTTTTAATGATTTTTGAATCTTCGATGGTGATTATAGTAGTTCTTAAAATAAAACTCAAGATTAGGGAAAGTAATGAGACAAACAGGATTGCAAGTTGGATGACGGGCGGTTGGCTGACTAAAGGAAACGTGATGTTTTGGATGGTAATACCGAGTAAAGTCGTATAATCAAGCATCGTAAGCAAAAAAAGGGTAGAAATGACAAAGATTGCAAAGAAAAACTTACTGCCTTTTCTTTTGGTCATTATATCTATTCTAGACAACGTTAAAAGGACGAACCATTCGGTTAAACCCGATTTCAATCGAAAATTTGAATGTCCTTGCATTTTTTTCACCTATTAACCTAAAATAAACTTTTCTTTCTAAACGGTTTTATTTGTAGTTGGATAAGTGGCTAACACATCAATTGCCTTTTTTAATTTCTTTTGGTTATTTTTTAATTGATCGGCATATTTAACGAAGTTTTGGAGAGCATTTAATAGTTCAGTGGATTTAGTTTCTACTTCTTTCGAAATCGTTTCTTGTTCTTCTGCTGTTGTCAAAATTTTATTCGCTTCTTGTTGTGTTTGACCTATATGGTGAGAAAGCTGCTCTTTTAACGATGTCAACAATTCTAGTATTTCTTTATTGGTGCGTTCTAGCTCTTTTGAAAAGTCGGTTACTTTTTCTGCAAGTACAAGGAAGCCGGGTTCATTCGCACGGACAGCTTCTAACCGAGCATTAAAAGAAATCACTTCTAATGTTTCAAAGGCAGTTTTCATGAATTCATTGAGTTCTTCAAATTTTTTAATGGAATTATCCACGTTTTCACGCATTTTATCAAACGCGTTCAAACTGATTTGGACGGCTGAACGTTGAGCCACGGTGTTTTGATTGACAGAGATTGCATTTTCTTGTATTTTTTCTATTCTTTTTGCCGCTTCATTAAAGGCAGTGACTAACAAATGGGCTTGTTTTTCTATCGAAACTGCAGTTTCAATAATGATGCCGATGCTTTTTCGTATTCTTCCAATTAAGATGTTATACATGCGGATTATGTCTCCAAGCTCGTGAATATCTTCAATCGGGACGCGTTTTGTCCAATCGACCCTTCCGGACACCAAGCTTTTGAATTGGTTATGTAACTGTGTTAAGGGATAAAAGAAGGTAAAATGTTGTAATCCAAGAATAAAAACAAGAAAAAGAGCGAAAATGGACGCCCAAGTCACTGTAACGATTGGTATCGTGTTGGTCTCTAGCCAGACAAGAGATATAGAAATTAAAAATATTCCTATGGTAACGCCTAAAATCGGGATTGTTATATTGGTGGTAATATGAAAACTCCGTATTGTTTTTATGTCTTCTAAGAAATCAAAATCTTTATCATTGAGTTTTTCGCCAAGAAGTTTACCTAGATGATAGTCATACCAAATTTTAATGAAGCTTAGAGTGACACATAACGGACCAAGTCCAGAAATAAATACATAAAAAATCTTTTTGGGGTCCATAAAATCAGTTATTCCTTGAGGAATCAAAACTAGGTAGTTTGTGGCGAGAAAAGCAATCATAGTCACGATATATATCAAACTGCGGAAACCAATATAAAAAAATGTTACTCGCCGTGTTTCTTTTAAGAAGGCTTCTACATTTAGTGTTGGGTATAATTGATTTGCTAAGCTGCTAGACATTCGAAAAAGAATAAAGATCATAATCGCAAACATAACGGTTGGGAAAATGCCGACTCCGCTGTAGACTTTTAAAAAAATTTCAGTGGGGACTATTTCGATGGTTAAAGGAATTGCAAATGGAAAAAAATATTCGATAAATGTTGCAACCAAAAATCCACTAAAAATAATAAAGCGCACGCGTTTTAATATCTCTTTTTTCTTTTGAAGGCTGGAGTTGTGGGAAGATGACATGTTTTCACCCAATTCTCATTTATTGTAGGTCATTATTTGTTTAAAATAACTCTTTTTCAAAAAAGGTCCAATTAATCTATTTGTAAGTAAGCTTGCTTGAAGTTTTGTGCTGAAAGACGGGTAAATAATGCCAGTTTTCTTTTTTATAATGGCATTGACAAAAGTTTTCGCCACTTTATCAGGTGTGGTAAAATAGCTTTTTGTCTTTTCAGCAAGAATTCTCATATCATGACCCGGTGCGTTTTTAGCGCGCTCATAAAACCGTGTTTTTACAGCACCCGGTCGTATCATTAATAATTTTACCGTTTTTGGTAATTCCTTTGATAAACTATTGAAAAAATGTTCCATTGCCACTTTTGTGGCGGAGTATAATCCGAAATATGGAAATTCTGCAAGTGCTGCGACGCTAGAAATAAATGTCAAATATGTCATTTCCTTCCCATTCTTTTCTAAGACTTTGGGAAGGATTTGGTGTGTGACTGTCACTGTTCCTTCAATATTCACGCGAATAATATAAATGAGATCTTTTAATTGGCTTTCAAAAAACGGACCGAAATTGGTTATACCAACACATTCAATGAGTCCACCATACAAAAAGTCCTTGTCCTTTTGTGCCTCGACATATTTGGCAAATTTTTCCACATCCTCATATTTAGACACGTCACATTGAAATGTTTCTAGTTTATCGTCAAAATTATGAAGTTTGTCCTTTGCATCTTCTAACTCTTCTTTTGAATGGCTAATAATTAAAGCCTTGGCTCCAGCTTCAAGGAATCTTTTCGTAATTTCAAAGCCAATCCCGGTTGTGCCTCCCGTAATGATAAATTTTCTTCCGTAAAACCATGGGCGTTTAGTGCTCATTTTTTGATCACATCCTTTTACACCAAACCTTTAAAAAGCATGAAAATAAAAATATTACGGAAAGCATGTGCCAAATATTGAAATAAGTATATTTTCATGGTGCGACGATGACAAATATAAAT
>WAPZ01000808.1 GCA_015520535.1 Candidatus Heimdallarchaeota archaeon | reverse complement strand
TCGGAGATGTGTATAAGAGACAGCCATATAACGTTAAAACGCCGCGATAAGAAATTTTATAATGAAACGATTGTAAGTCATTACTGGGACGGTTATTAAAACACGTCTATATAATGTTTAAATGCTTAAGAAAGTAACTCTTACATTAAAATTTGCTATAAATAAAGAAACTAGCACAATCTTCGTCTTAAAAATACAAAAAACTTGGTGAATATAATGAATTCCAATACAGAATTTGTATGGTTAGTTGGAGGACCCGCAGGTGCTGGCGTCAAAAAGACGGGAGAAATCTTTGCTAGAACACTGATGCGTGGGGGATATTATGTCTTTGTTAACAGTGAATATCCTTCTTTGATTCGTGGTGGACATAATTCTGAAAAAGTGACTGCAAAGGCGGTTGAAGTATACGCTCAAAGTGAAAAGTTAAATATATTAGTAGCTTTAGATGGCCTTAGTGTTCGCCTTCATTTAGATGAACTTAAACCAAATGGTATCGTCATCTATGACAAAGAAAAATCGCGAATTTCTGACGAAGAAATAACAAGGAACGATCTTCAACTAATTGATGTCCCGTTAAGCAAGTTTGCCCGCGATTTGGGACGACGTGATGTCTTAAAAAATAGTGTAGCCGTTGGAGCTTCGCTTGCCGTGATTGATTATGATATTGAAATTCTAAAAGATGTGTTGAAGAGAACCTTTAAAGCCTCCGTAGCAGAAATCAACATAAAAGCCGCCGAAATTGGATACTACTTTGTGAAAGAAAAATATGGAAAGGTTGTTAGTGTTAAATTACCTACGTTAGAGAAAAAATCGTTATATCTTTTAAAAGGCAATGAAGCCATTGCGTTAGGTGCTCTTAAAGCGGGAACAAAATTTTATGCCGGTTATCCCATGACACCTTCCACGTCTATTTTACAAACGTTTGCTTCTTTTCAAAAAGATTTTGATGTGGTGACAATTCAATCTGAAAGCGAACTTGCTGCTATAAATATGGTAATCGGTGCTGCTGCTGCGGGTGTTCGTGCCATGACGGGAACCTCAGGTGGTGGCTTTTCTTTAATGGTCGAAGCATTAGGATTTGCTGCGATGAGTGAGGTACCCGTCGTCATAGCTTTAGTTCAACGACCGGGTCCTAGTACAGGACTTCCAACTAGAACGGCTCAAGCTGATTTGCGTTTTGCTCTTCATGCTTCTCAAGGTGAGTTTCCACGATTTGTAATCGCACCAGGTGATGTCGAAGAATGTTTCTATCATACCATGATTGCTCATAATCTGGCTGAAAAGTTTCAAGTGCCCGCTATAATAATAAGTGATAAATATTTGGGGGAGAGTGCAAAGTCAATTCCGTGGTTTGAATCTAATAAAATCCCGATTGAACGTGGAAAACTTCTGGATGATAAAACCTTGGAAGTCACAAATGAACCCGCAACGTTTAAACGTTATGAATTAACAGACGATGGCATTTCAACACGAGCATTTTATGGACAAAAGGTTTTAGTAAAATTAACAGGCAATGAACACGATGAGTATGGTTATACCGCTGATAATCCCCAAATTGGAAAAGATATGGCTGACAAGCGTTGGAAAAAATTCCCACTCATGGAAAAAGAAATGCAGAAATATGATCCGATAAAAGTGTATGGTTCACCCACTAGCGATATTACACTAATTTTCTGGGGCTCAACCAAAGGGCCTGTTCTTGAAGCCAAACGAAAACTGGAAGAAAAAGGATATTCTGTGAATGCCATACAAGTTGTCTTTCTTAGCCCATTTCCAACGGAAAACCTCCGAAATGTGCTGAAAAATGCACAAAATGTTGTGCTTGTAGAACAAAATAAAACTGCTCAACTAGGTAGTTTGATACGGGAACATCTCCTCCTAGATATCCCACATAAATACCTTAAATATGATGGCTGGCCGATTGAAGCCATTGACTTGGTTGAATATGTTGAACATGAGGTGTTATAAATGAAAGTTGAATTAAAACAATTACAGACTCCAGTAAAAAATTTGTGGTGCCCCGGCTGTGGCGATTTCGGGATATTAACTGCCATTAAGCGTGCAGTTGTCGAACTTGGGATCGATATAGAGAATGTTGTTTTTGTTATGGGTATCGGATGCCATGGAAAAATGGCGAATTATATTAATGCAAATACCTTCAAAGTTATACATGGTCGTGTTCTTCCGGTTGCGCTTGGAATAAAGATGGCAAATCATAAATTAACTGTTATCGGACATTCAGGTGATGGTGACGCGTACGGAATCGGCATGGGGCATTTCCCGCATGCCATTAGAAGAAATCTCGACATGACACTTATTGTCCATGATAATATGGTGTATGGTCTTACCACAGGACAAGTTGCCCCAACTTCTCAAAAAGGATATGTCTCAAAAACTACACCTTATGGGAATATTGAAAATCCTATAAACCCCATTGCCTTAGCCATTGCGAGTGGCGCCACTTTTGTGGCACGCGTTTTCCCAAGTCACCTTGCACACACCATTAATGTCTTTAAACAAGCAATTCAACATCGCGGCTTTGCATTGGTGGATGTCCTACAAGTGTGTCATACCTTCAATAAAGTTAATGATTACAATTATTATAAAAAACGCACATATATCCTTGAAGAAACTGATTATCAACCAAATGACCGTGTTGAAGCATTCCGAAAGGCATTAGAATGGGGTGACGAGGGCACACCAGGAAATGGTATTCCGGTTGGTATTTTTTACAAGGAAGATCAGCCAACATTCGAAGAACAAATCCCCGCACTTCGTAATGGACCATTAGCTCAACAACCCTTAGAGAACATTAATATCGATATGTTAGCTGAAAACTTTTCTTAACTAACAAAACATACATCTGAATCAAAATTTAAATTTCTCTGTTTATGTTAGTTGTACCAAGCAAATTTCCATTATTTTTACTTTTTAATTCTTTTTAGTGAGAGCCACCGCTTTTAATAATGGTAGTGTCG
>WAPZ01000807.1 GCA_015520535.1 Candidatus Heimdallarchaeota archaeon | reverse complement strand
GAAAATGAGCTTCAAGCTTAAAATTTACATATTTATACTTTACATGGAGGTGATGCCAATGCGCCGTGCACTTTTTCAAAATGTAGATAACAAGACGGTAATTGCAATGGGTAACGAGGCGTTAGCACGTGGATTCGTTGAAGCTGGCGTGCAATTTGCTGCTGCCTACCCCGGAACACCCACTAGTGAAATTTTAGGAACCTTAGGGATTTTTGCCAAACGTTTACCAATTTATGTTGAATGGTCAGCTAATGAGGCGCAAGCTCTTGAAGCTGCCATTGGTGCGTCGCTTGCGGGGAGAGACAGCGTGTTTGTGGCAAAACATGTCGGTTGGAACGTTGCAGCGGATGCTTTAATGACTTCTTCGTATATGGGCACTCGTGGTGGGTTAGTTTTGGTGACGGGTGATGATCCGGGCATGCACTCTAGTCAAAATGAGCAAGATAGCCGAATATACGCCAAATTTGCAAATATACCTATGTTGGAGCCGTCCAGTGTTGTTGAAGCTAAAAACATAGCATTGAAATCCTTTTCTCTTAGTAAAAAGTTCAAGCTTCCTATCGGAATCCGAATGGTTACACGATTGGCACATTCCCGAGAAATCATTAATTTGGGATTGTTTCCAAAATATGAAGAATCAGTAGCCGTTTTTGAACGTGCACCCATGGAATTAGTTCATGTTCCAGCGGTTGCACGCCGAAATCATGTTCGATTATTACAAAAGATGGAAGAAGCCAAAAAATATTTTGATTCACCGGAATTTGTTGACCATTCGGGTCCAGAAAGCGGAAAAGTGGGCATAATAACAGCGGGTATGAGTTTTCAGTATGTCAAAGAAGCATTAGACTTAATGGGAGTAAATATTCCCGTGCTTAAGTTGGAAGTGATTCATCCTTTGCCCGAAAAACAAATTCTTACCTTTGCTGAAAACGTGGATGCTCTCATTGTTGTTGAGGAATTAGAACCTTTTCTGGAAGAACAAATTCGTGCCCTACTCCAGTTTAACGGAAGTACTATCAAACTATATGGCAAATATGATAATTATTTTCCGCGTTATGGAGAATTTTCCACACGATTAGTGTATTCCACATTAGCTGAGATATTAAAAATTTCAAAAAATCCATTTCAGTCCCTTTCTAAGGTTAAAAAGATAGTTGAGTCTCTAAAAGTGAACCGTCCTCCAGTTATGTGTCCCGGCTGTCCACATCGTGCAACTTATTATGCGTTGAAAAAAGCGTTACGTGGTAAAAATCCCATTTACAGTAATGATATCGGCTGTTATGCGTTAGGGCTGTTACCCCCGTTACAAACCGCAGATACTCTTCTTGCAATGGGTGCTTCTATAGGAATTGGGCATGGTTTAGCCCAAGCGAACGTGAATGGAACGGTGGTTGCTATTATTGGTGATTCGACGTTCTTCCATTCCGGTCTTTCAGCATTGGCTAATGCTGTTTATAATCAATCCGATCTCTTAGTAGTTGTGGTAGATAATGAAACGACAGCTATGACGGGTATGCAAGGACATCCCGGCACTGGAATCACACTACTAGAGCAAGAAGGAAAACGTCTTTCCATTGAAGCGATTGCACGGGCAATGGGCGTTGAACATGTGGTAGTCGTCGATCCTTATGAGTCAAAACATCTGATAAAAATTATAAGAGAACTAGTAAACAAAAAAGGCCCAAAAGTATTAGTCTCCCGTCATAAATGTGCACTATTAGAACAACGACAACTAAAGGCTGAAGAACGTTTAGAACATCAGCCGTATGTCATTTTAGAGGATCGGTGTTTAGAATGTGGAGCATGTATCAATCAATTTGGCTGTCCGGCAATTCAGTTGAAAACTGATGAAAACGGCGAAGAAAAATTCATGATTGATCCGCTTCTGTGCACTGGATGCGGAGTCTGTGCCCAAGTATGTCCTCATTCAGCAATTGTCCCACTTGAAGCACAGCCTACGTATTCTCAATCCACAACTCAACCATAATTAAGTAGAAACTGAACAAATCAAAAATAGTTAAAGGAAAAATTGCTAATCGGGCGATGAGGTGGTAAACGTGAAGTTAAGTATTGTGATTGGTGGTGTGGGCGGACAAGGCGTGATTTCAATGGGCACGGTTCTTGCAGAAACCGCACGTCGAGAAGGCTATTTAGTTAAGACAAATGAAGTTCATGGGATGGCTCAACGCGGCGGAAGTGTCGTTTTTCATTTTAAAATGTCCGATAATGAAGCGTTGTACTCACCTTTAGTTCCAGAAAGACACGCCGATATTTTAATCGCAACAGAATTCTTGGAAGCGCTTAACATTGCCCACTATGCAAAGTCTAATGGTGTGTTACTAGTTAATGATTATATTATAGAGCCAACAATGGCATTGGTGACTAAGGAAAAAATCCCCAGTCATCAAGAGCTGTCTCAAGCATTACAGCAAGTACTTTCCGAGATCATTTACATCAAAGCCTATGAAATTGCTGAAGAAATTGGAGAACCATTTGTTCAAAACAGCGTGTTATTGGGGGCATTATCTTCATTAAAGATATTTCCAATCCGTGCCAGCAAGGTTAAAAAAACTATCATTAACCTTTGGCCTCAATACGAAGAACAAAATGCAGAGGCTTTTGATCGCGGACGAGAAATTATCTTGAATGTATTGAGCTAAATACACATGTATTGAAAATTCTTAGCCCTTACAATTTTTTATCTGGTTTTTTTAATGG
>WAPZ01000806.1 GCA_015520535.1 Candidatus Heimdallarchaeota archaeon | reverse complement strand
TGGGATTGGTGGTAGTTTAATGCTTTGTAGTTCATTATTTGATAAAATGATGGTTTCTATTGTGTAGTTATCTTCCAGCCCATCTAAAACAATGTGTTTAATTCGATTGGCAGAAAGGTCAATTTTTTCCAAGTCGTAACAATATTTTAACAAGCTAATATCGAGTGTTTCTGGAAACAGTGTTTTAGCGCCAAGATCTAGGGTTTTTATATCCGTTCGGATGAGTGGAGTATAATAAGCATAGCCTTTGCGGTCTTTTCCCCTAATTATAGTATATTCAGCGCGTTCAATGGCATGTTCTGTTAAAATTTCAATTTTATCTTGTAATTGTGGATTTGTAGTATAATCTTTTAAGAATTGAAGGAGTACTACGGATTGAAGGTTATCCCATTGTGTCCAGTTGTTTTTTTCTCTATCGATAAAAGCGATAATGGATTCAATGGTTGCTTCCTTTAGCTGTGCGGTGTTCTGGTATGAAAAATGGGTTAAATAAAAAATAATTCGATGAATTACGCTCCATTTTTTCTTTTTGAGGAATGTAAAGAGGATATTATTTGTATAATCTGTTAAAAACGTTTGAATCTCCTTTATTTCCTTTTTTTCGACGAGTTGTTGCAATGTTTTGATGATTTCTAAACTAACATTTGTATCTACATTTTCTTTACTAGTTACAGCAAAAAGAAGTTTTTTTAAGACGTCTTTGACATACTGGAGTGACAGTCGATCGGGATACGGAGAATATTGTAGTTGCCGCACTAAATGCATGAGATCCTCGTGCACAATTTTAACATGGCCATGTTCAGAAAACCATAAAATATGGTTTAAAAAATAGCGTTTTGCTTCATTGTACAAGGATAAAAATTCTGCATTCTGACTTAAATCAATGTTTTGTTCTTTTAAAATTTCTAAAACGAAAGAAAACGTTATTGCTTGTGCATGTGACATTTGATCGGTTATCAATTCATATAGAGACCATAAAATGAACGTGATTTCTCCGATCCAAATTTTGGCTTCCTCAGGATCCGGAAAGAGGTGCGCTTTTTCGGTTTCCGTTGGTGGTTCTAATTTGTCATAAAATAAATGTTCGATTTCTTTGAGGACGGCATTTTGATTTTTTTTGCCATTTGCAATGCTTTTTGCCAATAATTCAATTTGTTTAGCATATTTACGAAAAAACAGCCAATCTTCAATGAGATTATCAAAATAGGTATGCACATCAACCGCTAACTGCTCATCGGCGCTGTGTAGTTCGATTCGTTGAAGCCCAATCATTTGTTGTTCGTCTAATGTATGGCAGATCATCGCACTCTTTGTTTTTTCAATACTTTTTCCTTTCAAATGAAATTTAATGGCATTCCCAGAGTAACGTCCCTCTAAAAGATTTAATAAACCCCATACTTGAACGGTATGAACTTTTTCTGTCGTTTCTTGCTGAAATAACCAAATTGGTACTTTTATCTGGTTGTTCCATAAATCAAAATAGAAAAGTTTGTCATTAAAGGCACGATATTTTAAGCCAATGGCATCAAAACCTTCAAATGTGCAACTCGTCAGAATTGCATCAATCAACGGCGGTCGAATTTCCTTCCGTAATAATAGCAGAAGATAAAGAACAGTGGTATAATTTTGATTTTTTTCCCAAATAAAACTAGCTACTTCTTTTACTAACGTATCATAATCATAATCCGGCGCTGACATCGAGGTAAAAACTCCATATCAATTGTTTTTGTTAAATAGACGATATATACATCCTTCTAGTGGTTTTAAGGTGAGCTTTTCTGCCAACAATTCGTTTTCTCCTATTTTTCCTTCATGTGTGCTGAATAATGCTTGAATAGAACTATTTTCCTCATGCTTGGGAAGTAAGTCCTTCAAATTATATGAACACGCTTTTTTACTCATGTTTAAAACAATCAATAAAACATCACTTTCAGTTTCTCTAATATAATAAAATATAGATTTTTTTGGTGGAAATAACTTAATTTTTCCAATTTGGAGTGCAATGTGCCTTTTTCGAAAACGTATAAGTTCAATATAAAAATTAAAAAGCGAATGGGGATCATTGCGCTGCAATTTCACATTTATTTTCTTATAATTTTTGTGCACTGGAAGCCACGTCTTCCCCCATTCACATG
>WAPZ01000805.1 GCA_015520535.1 Candidatus Heimdallarchaeota archaeon | reverse complement strand
GCTACCGATATCCCACTAGAGACCGCTAAATTGTGCTTTGAGGTGTTACCTTTAGCTAAAGACGCAGCAAAAATTGGCAATCCAAATGCTATCTCTGATATAGGTGCGGGCGTTCTTAGTACTTATGCCGGATTGCAACAATCGTTATTAAATGTTGATATCAACCTCCCTGGTATAAAAGATACAGAATATAAGGAAAAAGTGCTTCAAGAGGTTGAAAAATTAAAAAAAGATGCCGAAACATTGGTTAATGAAGTCTTAGAACTTGTAAAACAAAAAATTTGACGTGCACACATTTTTTATTTATTTTTTTGTAATAATGCTTTTGTTCGTTCAAAAGAAATTAAACTAATGGCTAATTCCTTAAATGCTTTGTCAATATTCTTATTCATTTTTGCTGACGTTAAAATATGTTTGATTCCAAAACCATACTGACTACGTGCGCTGGAATTTAGCTGATCTACATACGAGTTTACGGCTGCATGGTCCACTTCCCTTGCATATTCTAAATCGATCTTGTTTCCAATAATAATTAAGGGAAAAGGTTTTCCATTTTGGGCGTGTGACCAAAATTCGCTGATCCAATGGGGTAAATTTTCAAATGATGTTTTATTTGTGATATCATAGACCACTAATGCACCTACCGCTCCCTGATAATAACTCGGTCTTATTTGATCAAAACGTGGCTGTCCTGCTAAATCCCATATTTGCCACTTGATTTTTTTATTCCCAATTTCCGTTTCTTTAATTGAAAAATCTGCACCTAAAGTAATTACATAATGTGGTTCGAAATGCTCACCTAAATAGCGCTTTCGGATTGTTGTCTTTCCGACGGCTCCATCTCCAATCAACACTATTTTAAAGATGTAATACTCAGTTTCTTCATCCTTTTCGCTTAGTAAAGCCTCATTGATTTTAAGTTTTTCAGCTTCCATTCTATGTCCTCCGACATTCTTATACCACTCTTTCTAAAAACATCGTTATTAATAAATATATCCTATATTGGCAGTTGGTTATTTATTGAGAACACGCAGTTGCAGCTATTTATAGTGGTAATATTCTTAATCAAGTTTTTTTTAGGTGGATATGGCGACCGATGTGTAAAATATGAAATAATAGGGGCTTAGATTGCAAAAAATAATTGATATTCATGTTCATCCAATACAAGGACTGGTCTCTTTAGAAACGTTACATCAGTTAATTAGAGAATTTAATGTCAAAAAGATGGTACTTTTGTCTATGGATCTAGATCCCGATTGGGAGCAAAAACTTCCTGATATGAAAAACAATGTCATACGTTGGCTTACCGCACATTCTTACTTTGCTGATTTTATTCGTAGTTTAAAAATTATGCGACAGATATTAGAAGTAGCAAAGACGCCACATAATGTCGTTAAACAGTGGGTAGAAACGGATCCAGATGTGTTTATTGGTTTTGGATCTATTAATCCAAATCGTTCAAAAAGCGAGATTCAGCGGCTTCTAAATGAAATCACACGCTTCGAATTTTTAGGAATTAAAATTTTACCTACTCTAATGCTTTTTGATCCAAGAAAAAATAAAAGATTGGGTCAAATTTGGAAATATGCACAAAAAAACGATCTTATCATTATTTATCACATTGGCGGTGATCCGGGACCATGGGAACTTCCAGCTATGGCAACTACATCTAATCCGATTTTTATAGAAAAATATTTAAAAAAATATGACACTACAGTTATTCTTCCACATTTAGGTGGCTATAGTTCTCAGTATCCGGGTCTTTGGTTAGACGAATGTTTGAAATTAGGTGAAACGTATCCCCATATATATTTGGATACGTCAGCTACACCGTATTTATTACATGAACAGACGATAGTCAGTCGAATCAGAAACACAGTGACATTTAACCGCATTTTATTTGGATCAGATTACCCTGTTGTCCAAGGAAAAGCATATAACGACTTAATAAATGTAATAGAAAATTCTACGTATCTTAATAATAAGGAAAAAGAGTTAATTTTTTACAAAAATGCCGAAAAATTATTTCGCTTAATGTGATGTACTGAAATAGTTTATTATTTATTTATTTTGTTGAGTACATCACGCATTTCCAGAAGCAGTCGGCTGAAGCCAAACATAATTGATTGAATATCTTTTGGACTTTTCCAAGTCAGTGTTTTTTCACGTTCTTGTTCTTCTAAGCCTTCAATTGTGATGAGCTGTTGTTGTGCGTTTTTAATTGAAACCACGCGGTAATAACTATCCACATCGAATGGGTTTGCCAGATTTATGTTAATCAGATAATTTTTTAGATAATGAATTGGATCGACTAAAATTTCATGGGTTTCATCAGGTTCTGTGTTTAAAAATATGTGAAAAAGATAGGGAGTCGAGTTTTTTTCTTTATGGATATTGAGAGCTTGATTGAACTTTTCCGTAAACATGGTTTTTATTTCTTCGATCGATTTGTCGTTGACATTAAACCAAAAAACATGGCTATGAATGACGGAATCATCTTGTTGAAAGAAATTTGATGGCTTTTTCAGTATTTCAAGCGAATCAGTGGCATAAAATACTAAATGATAGTCATCTCCTTCGAAATTGTCCGGTGTTGCTTTAATTTTTAAAATGGGTTGCTTTTCACGGATGGTAGCTTCAATCTCTTCTAGTTTTTCATATCCAATTATGACATCTCGATGTTTTCTGATATTATAGAAATGAACGAGAAAGGAAAATAAACGTTCCGTTTCCTCATTAATTTCATCAAAATGAACAAAATAAATGTAATTTAAGACCATTTGTGGCACCAAATATGTTTAGTTCCTCTTATTTCATTTAATCAGATCTTTTCGTTTTTTTATTTCTATTACTATTTTAAATGGTTTGTTTAAAAGTTTTTATGCCCAGCTTTTTCTTACATTCGGCACACCAGTGTTTGGTTTTGAGTTTGGCATGAGAAACACTAGGTGAAAACGTCATCACACACGGCAACTCGCAATGTTTAAGTCCAAACAGATGGCCAACTTCGTGGTTGGCTTCTTTTTGAATAAAATATGCCGAGTTTTCTAAGCGTGCGAGTGAAAGTATGCCGTATCTATTTGGAATGGTTACGCCGAAGATAAAATTTGTGGTCTCCATATACAAGTCTTCATTAATTATCCATAATATCCAATTTAGTTCATTAGATTGCCCATTAAACCTATTTAATCGTTTTAACACAGTTAAGAGCAATTCTGCCTTATATTGTTGTCTTTGGTGGTTCCATGCGTCCTTAGGGGGATTTAACGCTTTTTTGTCTACAATTTCTAGTAAATCTCCATATTCTTCGATTAGTCCAGTTTTAATAATGTTTAAAACTTTATATTTGATTTGAGTGGCATAATAAAGCGTGAGAAGTTTTTTTGTATCATTTGATCTCATCTTTTGCTCAAGAATAATAGTGTTAGCATGTTATAAAAAGATAACGTAATGATGCTTCATAGTCTTTAAATATCATATTGAATGATGGTGAGATAGGTGTGATTTTAATAATTTATAATGTAAAAAGCATGTGCGGTGATTAAACTTATGTCAGATGAAGGAAGGTCTTCTGGCGATGAAGTGACGACGTTAAAAATTTATAATACAATGACACGGAAAAAGGAAGTATTCAAGCCTCTTACACCCGGTGTTGTACGGATTTATACATGTGGAATGACGGTATATGATTATCCTCATTTAGGTCATGCACGAACATATTCAAATTGGGACATAGTCGTGCGGTACTTGCGTTACAAGGGCTATGACGTGATTCATGTGCAAAATTTCACCGATGTTGGCCACTTGACATCTGATAGCGATTGGGGCGAAGATAAAATCGTCAAACGAGCGCGTGAGAAAAAGGTACATCCAATGGAACTGGTAGATCACTATATTAAGGAATACTTTGCGGCAATGGATGCATTAAAAATTCAACGTGCCAATATAATGCCACGTGCAACGGGTCACATTGCTGAAATGATTGAATTAATTAAAAAACTTGAGCAAAAAGGCTATACCTATGAAACAAAGAGTGGTGTATATTTTGACGTCTCAAAATTTCCCACTTATGGCAAAATGAGTCGAATGAAAATTGACGAACAGCAGCAGTCTCGCGTGGAACATGATCCTGAGAAACGACATGCGGCAGATTTTGCGCTATGGATAAAAGCTGGGCCTGAACATATTATGCGCTGGCCGTCACCATGGGGTTGGGGATATCCTGGTTGGCATATAGAATGCTCAGCTATGTCAATGAAATATTTAGGTGAAACATTGGATATTCATGGTGGTGGAACAGACCATATTGCGTTACATCATCCAAATGAAAGAGCTCAGTCAGAAGCCGCTACAGGAAAACAATTTGTCCGATATTGGATGCATTCGGCCTTTATGACGATAAATAAAGAGAAAATGAGTAAGTCAACGGGTCGTTTTATTACGGCACGTGAAGCGATTGAGCGTTATGGACCAAATGTGGTGCGATTTTTCTTGATTACAGCTCATTATAGAACTGTAGTTGATTTTTCTGAAGATATTATCATACAAGCACGCGAAAATTACTTTAAATTAATGAATACCATGGAATCAGTGCGTTTATATTTGCAGACACAAACGATTCCACAATCTGACCCGACTCCCTCTGAATATGCACGAACGCTACAGAAAAATTTCGAAGCCGCAATGAATGACGATTTTAATACGCCTAAAGCCTTAAGTGTGTTATATGAATATTCAAATTATCTCAACAAGCAGTTGGTGCTCCCCCCAACGAAAAATCAAATCCATCTTAAAGCAGACTATGAGCTATTTCTCAAACTAGCTAATGTACTTGCCATTGATCCCCAACCATTCGATGACGTCCGAAAAATTCTTGAGATCTTGGTCGACTTGCGTGCAAAAGCTCGAAAAGAAAAAAACTATGAACTTGCTGATAAAATTAGAGATCAATTAAAAACGATGAAAGTACGAATCGAAGATAAGCCATGGGGGACCATTTTCATCCGAGAACATTGCTGAGACATAGTTAGGCTTACCACACACCAAAATATATATTTGAATTTCACGATGATATGATTGGAAAAATTAAAATAGATGGGAAAACATCAAATACTTAGAGGCAAACAAGACTTAAATTTTTCAAAGACGCCGATTCCATTGAATTTGCCCGAACTACTTGTTGTTAATCTCGGGGGATACATGGTTATGAGCGATAAGCGAACGAAATGGCGAATTTTTTTAGTTTTTTTTGAAGAGCTCCTAATAGTTGATAACTATGGGAAGACTGTCCCCCGATTTTTGTGAGGAGGTAGTTAAATGAACCCAGCTGAAGATTTTCGCGTACAAAATAGTTTAGCTTTAGATGTGCAACGATGGAAGGCACGTTTGGAAAACATTAAAGTACAATTAAGCGAATTAACACAAGAGTTAGAACAACTCGTAGAAAACCTTAATGATTTTACACGGCTTGACGGTCAAGAACATGCAATTGAACGACTACAAAAAAAGGTTGATAACTTAGTTGACCTTCTTTTTGAACTGGAAACCATTTTCTCTGAGATTGGTGGCATTGACGTTATTTACGCACCAAATGATCTCCCACTAAAAGCGTCAGATAAAGTACAACAATGGTTTGTCACGTTTCAAAAAATTAATGAGCCCATCCATAATTATGTCAAGTTTTTACAAGCATGGAAAAGAAATCCAAATAATGAAATGAATTTAGAGATGGGTAAAGAAGCATATATGCAAATAAAAAATACTATAGCGACCTTTAAAAACGACGGGGTAATTGATTTAATTAAGTCTGTTCATTCAATATTAACTACTATCGACAAAAACTCCAAAGAGTTACAAGAAAAACGGCTGTTATAGCT
>WAPZ01000804.1 GCA_015520535.1 Candidatus Heimdallarchaeota archaeon | reverse complement strand
GTAATCCCGTCTTCTCGGCACAAGTTGCCCGAGAATGGGGATAGTGGGCTGGGCTACCCGTGGCGCGTGTCCGTGTGGAAAGGCTTCCAACCAAAACGCCTTTCACTGCACGCACGGGCACACGCCTAAACTTCCATCTCCGAAATTCCAGCAGAATTTCGGAAAAGCCTATGAGAATTAGAACGACTTTTCTAAAGCGAATCATCAACCCGATCTGAGCGCCTTAGCGCACTGTTTTAACTTAGTATCCCTCGAACTCACGCCGATCTTGGAGACGCTCCCTTAGACATCACCCCACTCTGTACTTCCCCGTATCCGCACTGCTCGATGATATTTATCTCGGTGCTTCCACCTATTACATTCGAAAAGAACGCCTCCCGTGGTGGGAGTATGGCCATATTATCTCAGTGAATATCTCGTCGCACTTGCCCCCTACGTTATCGATGGAGATGGCGCCACCGTCGGCACTTCCTCTTCATTACCACCCACCCCGTCTTCTCCTCCTGCACGCTGAAGAAAAGAATCACACGACGACGAAGAAGAAAAGTAAAAACCACAGCACATCTTACTGTACAGCCAGCCACCTAGCCATCCGATCCCCCAAAAGTACAGTTACACCAGAGAGGATATAAACGCCCACACTGTATACCTCCGAGTAAGTCATGTCCAAATTTATCCTATTTCACTTCCACATGTATTAAATTTTGTCACTGTCAACTGCGGGAAACTTTAAAGAAGCTTTATTGCTAAGCAGTAAATCGGATAAATTTACTAAATGAAGAAAGTTTTTTTTATTACACACATTGTCAAATATCATATAAAGAGAAAACTTTCTTAATTTGTTTTAAATTTAAAGTGGGGTGAAATTTGGATGTTAGCTGGTGAAAAACCGATTCCTCGATTCCGACCTCGCCATAGTTCGGCAGGTTCGTTAAGTTGGATTTTGCAACGTGTTACTGCAGCGTTACTTGTAGTGTTTTTGTTTATTCACTTGTTTTTCGTTCATGGTCTTGATAACAGTGCTAGCCCATCGTCAGTCAATGCTATTCAAACCCGGATTGCCACCATTGCCTTTTATGTAATCTTTGACCTTCTTCTAGTTGCAACGTTAGCGTTTCATGCGTTAAATGGTGTTCGTGCCATTCTTTATGATACAATCACGAATGATCGATTACGAAGCGTAGTAACTTGGGTTTTTATGCTTGTTGGCTTAGGAATGATTTTTGTTGGTTTTCTCGTTCTTGTTATGAATGGAGCGTTTTAACTTTTGTAACCAAACATGAAAAGTACATAAAAAAGGTGAAGAAGAATGACAAAAGATGTTGTGAAAAACGAAAATATGGTAGTTTCCGACTTACCAACCGCACATGCCAGTGGGGCGGATCACATCCTTGAATGGGTAAAACCGAAATCCCGCTACTCGGCAGGGTACATAGCGTGGCTTCTCCATCGAATTACAGCCTTGATTCTAGTTGGATATCTATTTGCACATCTTTTTGATGTTACACTCTCTTGGCTCAATCCAAAATTATACGAATATGTAGTCAAAAATGTTTTTGATTCTGACATCGCTAAAATAGGGCTTATAATACCCATCTTATGGCCTGCTTTAGTGTTTCATGGTTTAAATGGAATTAGGATCTTATTGTTTGACCTTGGAATCGGTGTTCGTCATCAGAAACAATTATTTTATCTTACTCTAATCATCACATTGATTCTATGGATTGCGGGTGCATATTGGCTTCTCTTCCTTGCGCCCTCGTTAATTTAGGTTTAAATAAAATAAAATAAAATATCATATTATCATATCATTGTTTGTCATTGTCAAGCAGAAAGTTGTTGAAAAGAAAATGTGAAAATGGAGGCCAATAGATGATTAAACATCAGTTAATTGTGGTTGGAGGCGGTTTAGCTGGAATGACCGCCGCAGTAATAGCAGCAAAAAAAGGGATTGATGTTGGAGTAGTTTCACTGACACACCCAGTGAGATCCCATAGTACAGCAGCTCAAGGTGGTATCAATGCCGCATTAAAAAATCATCCAAAAGGGAAAGAGGATAGTTGGGAACGCCATGCGTTTGACACGGTTAAAGGCGCTGATTATCTTGCCGATCAAGATGCGGTCGAAATTTATGCTAAAATGGCGCCAGATATCGTTCGTATGACGGAACATTGGGGTGTTCCATACTCGCGTTTTGAAGATGGCTCAATCGCACAGAGGCCTTTTGGCGGTGCGGCTTTTCCTCGTACAGCTTTTGCGGCAGATCGTACCGGCCATGCATTGATGCATGCCGCTTTTGAGCAAGGCGTCAAGTATGGCGTCAAAGTATATGAAGATCGACCTGTGGTTCGCCTAGTCGTTCGTGATAAGCAGGTGAAGGGTGTCATTGCGTTAAATCTGGTTACTGGAGAGTTAGAAGCTTATATGGCCGATGCTGTAATTATTACAACGGGTGGCTATGGGCAAGTTTTTGCGAAAACAACAAACACTATCCATAATACGGGTTTTGGAATGGCGATTGCCTTCTGGACAGGTGTACCTCTTAAAGACATGGAATTTGTCCAATTCCACCCAACAACATTATATGGGACGAATCTTTTGATATCAGAGGCGGCACGCGGAGAAGGCGGTTATTTGATTAATAATAAAGGCGAGCGTTTTATGAAGAAATATGCTCCCGAGAAAATGGAGCTTGGGCCGCGTGACATTGTAGCTCGTGCAATTCAAACAGAAATCAATGAAGGTCGTGGCTTTGAAAATGAGTATGTTCATTTAGATCTGCGACATTTGGGAAAAGAAAAGATTCTTAAGCGTTTACCACAAATCCGTGAGTTAGCACTGAAATTTGCCGGGGTCGATATGATTTATGAGCCAGTACCTATACAACCCGGTCAACATTATAGTATGGGCGGTATTGATACCGACAAAGATGCAAAGACCATTATTAAAGGGCTTTATGCTGCCGGTGAAGCCGCATGTGTTTCTGTTCATGGCGCAAACCGTTTAGGTGGAAATAGTTTGCTGGAATGCGTAGTCTTTGGCAAGATTGCGGGTGAAAACGCTGCTAAATATATTAAAGAAGAAAAACCCGATAACTCGGATGCAGAAAAGGCAATAAACGAGGAACTTGAGGATGCAAAGAAATGGATTGAAGGGTTACGAAATGCAAATGGTCCTAACGACCCCTTTGAGATACTTTACACATTAAAAAATACAATGACACAAAAAGTTGGCGTATTTCGAAAAGAAGAAGACCTAAAAGAGGCTGTAGAAACAATCAGAGAATTAAAACGCAAATTCTATGAAGAAGGCATTTATCTAAAAAATCGAGACAAGTGTTTCAATCGTGAACTCGAACGCGTCATTTATTTGCAAGGTATGTTAGATATCGCAGAATGCATTGCCTATGGGGCTTTAGAACGCAAAGAATCACGAGGTGCCCATTATCGCGTCGACTATCCGAAACGTGACGATAAAAATTGGCTAAAGCACTCACTTTACTGGTTCCAGGGTTATGGCAAACCTGTCAAAATGGACTTTAAACCAGTGACCATCACTAAATGGCAACCACAAGAGAGAAAGTATTAAAAAACATAACATCTTCTGTGGAGGTTAGTGTAAATGTCCTCAAACAATAAAAATAGTAAAAAAATTAAATTTCGTATTCAACGGTTCAATCCAGAAAAAGATTCAAAACCCTATTTTCAAGAATATACTCTCGATGTAAAACCGGGAATGACCGTTCTTGAAGCTGTGCTACGGATAATGGAGACACAAGATGGATCTATCGCAATGAGATATGCATGTCGTGCCGGCATTTGTGGATCGGATGCCATATTAATTAATGGAAAATATGCATTGGGCTGTGAAACTCAAGTGCTTCATTTAAACACCGATGTTGTGACATTACAACCACTGCCAGGCTATCCAATCATTAAGGACCTAGTCGTAGATATGAGTGGCTTTTTCGAGAAAATTTATGCTGTTAAACCATATCTGGATGTAGACGAAGAACAACTGAGTACGGATAAAGAAATCTATCAATCACCAAAAGATCGAGAAAAAATTGACGAACCAGTCCGTTGTATTCTTTGTGGTGCGTGTGCCTCAGCTTGTCCTATTTATCTAACCGATAAAAACTACTTAGGTCCGGCAGCATTGCTAAAAGCCGCGCGTTTTGTGTACGATAGTCGTGACCCAAGCAAAAATGAGCGCTTAGATATCGTTGAAAGCGAGGATGGCGTATTTAGGTGTCACACTGTCTTTGCATGCACTGGAGATAATTCTTGCCCTAAAAATCTTAACCCAACAGATGCTATCCAAAAATTAAAACGCTCAATCGCAGTCCGCAGAATAAAAAAACTGCTACGTTTAGCGTGAATTTATTTTTTCTTCTATTTTTTAATCATTTTTTGAGGCCTAAACTTATCATTTACTACTATTTTTCCCTATTTTTTGTAATATATCAATATATTCAAGCATCAATTAATCTTCTGATGCTAGTAAGGTCATATCCCTGTATTTTTGATGTTTTTCCTTCACTAGTTTTAATGACTTTAATAATTTTTAATTTTGAAAGGGCC
>WAPZ01000803.1 GCA_015520535.1 Candidatus Heimdallarchaeota archaeon | reverse complement strand
GTCATAATATTGGGGAATTAAAAAGAAAAATAAAAAATGGTAATATGGACGATGCTGGGAAGATTATTGAAACACGTTCTAGGTCTTCAGTTAGTTGAAGTTGTTGGAAAAAGTATGGAGCCGACGTTAAAAAACGGAGAACTTGTTATCGTAAAAAAAGTCAACATAATAAGACAAAGTGATATTATTTTTATTGCGGTGTTTGGAAAAAAACTCATTAAACGCGTAAAGAAAATAAAAACATTAACTGAAGAACAAGTAGATTTATGTTCTTTAGCTGAAAGAGAACCATGTTATGTATATCTTACTGGAGACAATCCCAATAACAGTTGGGATAGTCGGAAGTTTGGGTATGTCTCTACACAGTTTATACTTGGAAAAGTCGTGTATAAAGTTTCAAGGCGATGGCCTTTTTTCCATAAGGTCCATTAAAGTGCATTCTTCTATGCAAAAAGAAAAGGATAAATAATATTTACAATTTATCCATGTGTATAAGGAAAGAGGCAATTAAAATGCGCAATTGGATAAAGAATTTTGCGGTTACAAATAAAATAACAGTTCCACTTGGTGTGCTTCTGTTTGTACAGTTTTCCACCGCGGTAGGGCAAGCGTTATATACCCCCTTTATTGTGGTATGGCTATCTGATTTGGGTAATACGTCGTATTTACTCTATTCCTTAATTTCCACACTACCATTTTTTGTGATGTTTTTGGCGGCACCGGTTTGGGGAAGGTTCTCTGATGCATATCATGCACGAAAAATTTTTCTGGTTTTAGGGCTGCTTGCCGTCACAATTCAATATTGGATCCTTTTATTTGTGGAAACGTCCCTTGAATTTATGATTATTGTAATTATTTGTGCCATTTTTATTGGAGCATATCAAGCCAATTTAATTGCCTTGGCGTCACTTCAGGTTCCACAAGAGGAGTCCGGTAATTTAGTGGGCCTTCTTTCAATTACGATGTCACTTGGGTGGCTGCTCGGTTCTCCGCTCGGTGGCTATGCGTATGACCTTCTTGGGGCACAAGCACGTTTTTATCAGCTTCCACTTGCAGGAATAATTGTTTTTCTGGCGGCAATACTCACATTATTCTATGTACCCGAACCAAAAGTCAAATCAAGCACAAAAAATAATCCACTTTTACCGACAATGGAAAAAAACGTCGCATTGGAATATCAAAATGGAAAGAGAACGTTGTGGAATGTTTTAGTATTGGTAGCATTTGCAAATTTTTTGATTAATGCTTCAGCTGGCGGTTTTTGGACGTTTGGTTTTCCATACTTTGTTTTAGGATTAGGTGCGAGTGGTCTTTCCTTTTCTCTCATGTTAGTTTTAACGACCGCACTTGGTATCCCCACCAGCAAAATAATTGGCAAATTACTGGATAAAAATCCCACGCTTCCCTACATTTTTGTAACAAATGTGGCATATCTCCTTCTCTATTTAGCAATAAAAACGGCAAATGATCCGTTACTGGGACTTTTAATTTACGTTATCCCGTTATATGTTCTCCAATTAGTGATTTTCCCAACAATCACGGTGCAGTTGTCGAATCGACAATCGCGTTCTACAGCTATTGGAATTGTACAAGGCTTTGGTTTTGGCGGAAGTGTACTTGGGTCGGCAATTTTTGGTTATATATTGGATATAACACACAATCTCCTTATCATTCCGACGATCGCAATCATATTAGTTTCAATTTCGACTTTCTACGCCCTAATTCTTGATTTTGTTCTTTTAAAAAAACATTATCGGTCAACAAGTCCCGTAAGAACGACACTAATCAAAATTGAAGACGATGAGGAAAAGACTGCGTTTGAAGTTTTTTAATCTAATCTTTTTGCTTGTTTCTTCTTTCACACGCCAAAAAATAACAATACTACGTTAATTGAAAAACCATATATCAGAAATTGACTCATAAGACATGATTCAAAGAATGGATAATGAGCGCTTGTTAAAACAGCTGCAGTTATTTTGTGACCATTTTTTTTTTAAAAATATTTGTTTGGTAGGAAAGCCACGAAAAAAAGCGTCAATCATCAAGCATTTTAACTCTTAATATTTTGACTCAAATTGAAGGAAAAGAAGAAAAACACAAGGGAGGAGTTCAAAATTAAAACTGTTTGTGGTAGTGAAATTAAAATAACAGAAGATGCGATTACAGTTTCGTGTTGCAAAAAAGAAAAAGAAGAACTCATCTGGACGCTTTATAAAGGAGAAAAACTCTATTTTTGCGCAAAAAAATGTAAAGAAGGTTTTTTAGCTGCTGAAAATAAGGAACTGTGGTTAGAAAACCATAAATGAGGGAAGAATAAATAAAGGTGACTCCTTAGTGGTGCTTTGCTTCAAACGTTTTAAACCGCTCCACAGCTTCTTCAATTTGTTCTTGGGAAACAAAACCATAACTTAGGCGGACGTGCTGAGTATAATGTTGACCAAATTCGGTGCCAGGAACAACAACCACACCAAGTTCTTGCAACATCAGTTCAGAAAAAGTCGATGCATCCATATTGGGTAATGTGACGCGTGGAAAGATATAAAATGCGCCGTTGGGCTCATACGTCAATTCCATATAATCAATTTCTTGCATGACATCCATGAGCACTTTTCGGCGTGCATCTAATATACGAATCAATTCTTGTACATATTTCTCTTCTTTTTCAAGTGCACGAGCAACTAAAAGTTGGGCAAATGATGGAGCAACCGCCGTAACATATTGATGCACTTGATAGATGGGGCGCATCAAATCGGGATGTGCAATTACGGTGCCGACACGTAAACCCGTGATTCTAAAGGTTTTTGAAAACGAGGCAACAACAATCGTTTTTTCGTAATTAAATTCTAGTGCTGACTGAGGTTTACCTTTAAACACTAAGTTTTCATAGGCTTCATCCGCAAGAAGAATGATATCATGTTCTGCCGCTACGTCAATAACTGCTTGTAATTGTTTACGCGTCATTACGGCACCAGTTGGATTACTCGGTGTGATAACAACCAAAAGCTTTGTTTTTTCCGTGATTGTTTTTCTTAACGCCTCAATGTCTAAGGTAAAATCATCGTATGACGGTACCCATTTAACCGTTGCGCCAAAAAACGCAGCTTGATTTCCAATATAGGCAAAACTCGGATCCTGCATGATAATTTCATCGCCGGGATTGATATAAGCTGCCATCGTGTCAAACAAGCCTTCGATGCCACCACATGTAATTATTATCTGCGTTTCGGGATCTATATCCACGTTATATTTGCGCTTGTATTTTTTTCGTAATTGTTCTCTGAGCACTTTTAAGCCATGGTTTGGTCCATAACGAGTGGCTTGTGGATTGGCAAAAATTTCCGGAATTGTGCGTTTTAACTCCTCTGGCAAGTCAATATTAAGATCACCAATTCCAAAACTAATGAGAGGTCGCTCGCCACGCCATAACTTTGAAAGATCAAAGAGTTTACGTAAACCGCTTGGACGGACACGTTTTAAATTTTGATTTATTACGGGCTTTTTCTCCATCTCTTTTCACCATACTCTTTTACTAAAATAACAAACAAGAATGTAAAATACAAAACAAATTTAATTCCCGCTTTTTATTAATGTTTCTGAAAATATCATCTCTGATTCCATCACATAAAAGCCGACCCTTTCTATATAACAAAAAATGCTCCATTTACGGCAATTTTGTTAGTGTCTCACCACACACCGGAACTTATTCATGGCAGAACTTGACCGAACATAAAAACAATAAAACGTCGCATCATGACTATTGATTTTTCGAAAAAGCAAAAGAGTAATATTGAAAAAGAAAATTATCCCCGACATCCAATCTGCAAAAAAGCTGTACCATGTGGATGATTTATAAAAAAGAAATAAAACTACAAAGTTGTTTATCTTAAAAACGGATATTTTCGCACAATATCATGAATAAAATTATTTAAAGAAAGTTAACCGCCTTTATTGGGTAATGGTTGCCTTATTTTTACTTCGGCTTCCGTATTTCGCAATTATTTGCTCTGATTCTCATTTGTCTTTGTTTGTTTTTTCTTTGAAAGGTAAAAGTAATTGATCCAATTTTTCTTCGACGTTTTCTAACCACTGCTCCATATGTTCTAACCACTGCTCCATACGTTCTTGCCGTTCCACTATTTTCTCGAGCGCTTGCTGTTGTTTAATGTGCTTTTGCTGTTGCTCAAGTTTTTTCACTATTTTTTGTTGTGTCTCAAATATCTTTTTCAATAATCGACGTTGGTATTCTTGCATGACTTCTTCGGGCGTTAACCCGGCAAATTCATGGTCCGGTGGCAATTGTTGGATCATTTCTAATAAGACTTCACGCCACATGCGTACTTTAGGCAGTTCATTATTTATGTTTTCCATTTCACATATCACCACTCCAATCTAGGCGTACTTTCTTCCAAACACCTATATTTATTGAATTAAAGTAATTTTTGGAGAATTTCGGTGGTTTTTTCCATGCCATGTAAATCAACGGGATAAGGGACTCCATCTTTACCGCCATGTGCAAAACTAAACTTAGCGGGATCTTTCCATGAAAATTCAGCTCCATAAATGAGTTCACCGACTAAAGCTAAAGCACGCAATGTACTGGGACCAAGGCCTGAAACTAATAAAAGATGTTCGAAATTATCTAATGAGAGTTCGTATACCTTTTCTAAACTATCCCAATTGATCTTTTTCGGCATGAAAAGATATTTATCATGCGTTATGGAGATATGATTTGGTAATTTGTCGTCAGAATTAATAAAACGATCTAACGACGATTGATTTTTCTTTAGATTCTGAAGTGCAAGAAGATCCCGTTTTAAATGCTTTGGATGATCATTAAGCAAATCTAATATAGTTTTACGGCCCGTTTCACTTTTTTTGGCACTCATATCCAGCACATTTTTTTGGATTGTGGCAGTGATGATGCCAGAATGTGGATCGGAAAAGAAATCGGGCATTTCTTGGGAATACCAATGATAGCGACGGGCGTATTTGTTGACTGGATTCATTCCTTGCTGAATTACCAGCCATTCACCATCTTCTGATACCACAAAATTGTGATGGTAGAGTTGATATCCATCCTGAACCGCAGTATTGTCAATTTTTGCTACCAAACGACTGGTTCGTTGGAGTTCCTCAACTCTTTTAGTGGACAAATTAAATATTTCTTGAAGTTGCTCTAATTCTTTTATTGTTTCCCGACTTTTTTTCCCTTTACCGCCACTGACATAGATTCCATAATCATTGGGATTCAATATAGTCTTCAATATCCCCATAGTCACGGTGGTGGTGCCACTGCTATGCCAATCATATCCGATCGCACAAGAAAAGGATTGAAACCAATAAGGATTTGCGAGTCGCCGTAAAAATTCTGTACGTCCATATTCAGCGATGACCAAATCGATGATAGCTTCTGCTAAAGGAATCATGCGTTTAACTAACCATTGGGGTGCTGACCCACCATGTAATGGAAGGTCGGTGATATTTCGTGTCATTTTTCATCGTTAAATAATTGAATTTCGACCTTTTTATTTGAAGGGGGCATTAAAAAAAGTGTTTTACAGAAAAGGTAACAAAAAGAGTCTTGCAAGTAAATTTTTAATTTTATGACTTTGATGGAGAATTAATCATCTAAAATCCCATGTTTCTTTAAAAGGCGCCGATATTTTTCTAGTTCTTGTTTAAGATGCTCGATGTCCGCCTTAAGTTGTGCTTCACGTGCCTCAGCGGCAGCCTTAAACTTTTCAAAATCCGCTTTGAGTTGTGCTTCACGTGCCTCAGCGGCAGCCTTAAACCTTTCAAATCTAGTTTCCAAAATTTGTTTTGTTTGTGGGTCAATAAAGATGAGACGATAGAGGTCTTGATTCTTTTCACCTTTTTCGGGTAATTTTTTTAGGCCCACCCAAAATGGTATGGTTTCCGGTAATTTGGCGACGTGCTGAAAGTCGATTGTTCCATTTTCTTTGACACATATATGACGTATTTCTATGATTTTATGAGTTTCATCGTCTTGTAATAAATAGACACGCAAAAATGGCGGCTCATAAATTCTTGTTGCCACGTGATACGGAGCAAAGACGATATAGACGGGAATTTTTAACAATCGGCAAATATCCACAATATCAACAAGATCTTTGCGCCAAGTACTCCGTGATAAGATATTAATAGCCACATCTGGTTTTCTCCCATTAAACTGGCTTGCTTTATAGGATGAGAGTCGAAAAGGAATTTTAAAGTTTAAAAAAAATGAGATATCAAATTGTACGTCCAATTCGGTGCCGTCTTCCAATTGAAAATAGTGATGAAGATCCCAAAGCACATGATGTGGCGGCGAAAAATTTGTTTGTAACACCTCATAAATATAGGAAACTTCGGTTGAGTGAGGTTCGCTTTCACGACGGCCTAATCGTGGTGCTTCTAAAGGTTTAATTTCCTCATCAGCATTTGTATGTCGGGTAGATACACGAGTAGATTCAATTTCTTTAGGTAGACTCATTGCATTTCAATTAAATTTTCTTCGCCGATTCTATAAAAATATTCGCCTCTTTAAAAAAATGAAAGATTGAAAACGCTGTGAGTGGTGGTATGTTTTCGATCGCAACAGCGATTCTCTAATAAG
>WAPZ01000802.1 GCA_015520535.1 Candidatus Heimdallarchaeota archaeon | reverse complement strand
CATGTGGATAATCCAGTAAACATCAAAATTTTGCATTGGCGCTTAATAGGATTATTTTGAGATAAATTTTTTTATTAGTAATAAATAAGGCTTTTTTGAATAATAATCAGATAGAGCTGGTTGAGATATGTCAAATTCCACAAAGAAGATATGGTACAAGCTATTAAGCAATGAACTTGTCGAGAAAATAAAGGTTGGTGAGGTGACAAAACAGAGTGTCGATAACTATACCATTGCGTTAATCAAATTGGATGATGGGTTTTATGCACTTGATAACACGTGCCCACATCAGGGTGGCCCCCTTGGAGAAGGAACGTTAGATTCAGAAGGTTATGTAGTATGCCCATGGCATGGATATCAATTTAGTCCGCGCGATGGTAAGGCACCGCCGGGTTATAGCGATTGTGTCCAAACATATCATGTTGAAATGCGGGAAGATGGGCTTTACATCGAATTACCTGAAGTGTCCCCCCAAATTACTATTTCTGATCAAATTGTCGATGTACTGGTGGATTGGGGTGTTAAAGTGGTTTTTGGAATGATTGGACACTCCAACTTGGCGATGGGTGAGGTTTTACGTCGACGAGAAAAAGAAATCACGTTTGTTGGTGTTAGACACGAGGGCGCGGCTGCATTTGCAGCGTCAGCATACGGAAAGCTTACCGGAGAACCGGGGGTATGTCTTACTATCGCTGGGCCCGGTGCAACTAATCTTTTAACCGGTCTTTATGATGCTAAATTAGATCGATCACCAGTGGTTGCCCTTACAGGACAGATTGACACACAATATATTGGACCGGGTGTCTTTCAAGAAGTAGATCTCTCTGGAACGTTTTCTGATGTTGTTGTATGGCATCAAACGGTTTTACAAGCAGAAAATGCTTCTGAATTAATGGCTTTAGCATTAAAACATGCTATTATAGAACGAAACGTTACGCAGCTAATTCTACCAGATGAAATTCAAAAAACTGAGGGTAAAATCCATAAAATCTCAAGAAAAGGTAGATTATCATCAAGAATCATCGAACCAGATGCGGAAAGTTTTGAAAAAGCAATGAGAATTTTGAAGCAAGCTGAAAGACCGTGTATAATTGCTGGGTATGGCAGTAGAAAATATAAAGAACTACTTGTCCAACTTGCCGAAAAATTGGATTCGCCCGTGGTTACAACTTATAAGGCAAAGGGGTCATAAGTGATACACATCCTTTAGGTTGTGGGGTTTTAGGATCGTCGGGCACGCCAGTTGGCTCTTCACAAGTTCGAAAAGCCGACGTTTTACTTGTACTCGGGTCTTCTTTTTCACGAAAAACGGCAATTCCTACTGATAAAACCATAATTCAGGTAGATTTCGATCCAATGATGCTTGGGAAGCGACAAGCGGTTGACATCCCATTATTATCTGATATTGGTGTGTTTCTAATGAAAGCTTATAATTCATTGCCAACGTTCAAGCGTGTCGATGTTAGAAATGATATAAGGGAGCAAAAAGAGGCGTGGAGAGCAGTTAAAACTAAAAGAGCTGAAAAGGAAGAACCCATCCATCCCGCCTTAATTTTCATGAAATTATCCGAACTTGCCCCAGAAGATGCTGTTATCACCGTAGACGTTGGGAATAATGCTTACAGTTTTGGAAAATATTTTGAATGTAAAAATCAAGAAATTGTGCTCTCCGGCTACTTAGGTTCCATTGGCTTTGCTTTTCCCGCAGCAATTGGTGCTAGTTTCGCGCGTCCCGATAAGAAAATAATTGCAGTGGCTGGCGATGGTGGTTTTGGACAATATTTAGGAGAATTTCTCACGGCAGTTCATTATAATTTACCAATTACACTCATTCTTCTTAATAACAGCGAATTGGCAAAAATTAGCAATGAACAAAGAAGTGAACATTTTCCTTTATTTTCGACCAATTTAACCAATCCAAATTTTGCAAAATATGCAGAATTATGCGGTGGCAAAGGAATTCGCGTTGCAAAAAAGGATGAAGTCACTAAAGCATTGGTGGAAGGACTTAATTCAACGTATCCTACTATAATAGAGTTTTTAACTGACCCACTAGAGGTTTGAACGAATAAAAAACGCCAATGAAAATTACTTTTAGTTTTTTTCCTTAAATATTTTTGTTTTTTGACGAATTTAATCCAATTTTAACTGCAACTGGCTATTGCGGTGCTGGAGTATTTCACAACATTTATATATAATGGAACGCATTTTCACACATAACGTTTTCAGCTGTGACAAGTATTTAGCTATTGCTAATTGGTAGTGAGAGAGACATGAGTCTCAAAACCACGTTTTTGCATATGGTTCATCATGCTTACCTGATATATGATTTTTGAGGTTAAATGGTGGAATTTCATGCCATTCATTAGGAAAACGTTTATACGATCAATATTTATATTTGTTGAAAATATAAATCCGAAAAAAAGGAAAACTCCGCCTAAAAATGCTCTTTTGCTTCAAATAAAAGCTATTATTCAAAAGGGAGACTATCAAACCGCACTTGAACAGATAGAACGTGCCAATGTTCAAAATATGGAGCTTCATGCTCGTCTATCGCTTCAAATTCTAAAAAGTATAGTTTTAATTAAAATGGGTAAGATTAAAGAGGGCCGTGCGGAAGCTACACGAGTTTCTCAAGAAATTGACCCCGTAGAAATGCCTTTACTTTATGTAGATGCTTTATTGGGCATTATTAGCGCCTCTTGGAAATTAGGCGATTATGATAAAAGTTTACAAGTTATTGAAACCGCTCAAAAATATTTAGAACTTTGTTATGAGAAAAAAAAGCAGCCCATTGAGATAAACAAGCGTAAAGGTCTGGTGTATTATCATAAAAGCGTGATATCTCTAAAAAAAGGACATATAGACGATGCTCGTCAATATGCGCATCAAAGCTTTGAGTTACTCCAAAAAACCGACGATAAAAGCGTACTTGCCGAGTCGTTACATCTTCTTGGGGTCACGTATCACCAGCAAGGCGATTTAAATGAAGCATTGCACTATTATCAGCAATGCTTGTCAGTACACGAGCAACTTGGCAACGAACAAGGAATTGCCAACACATTGAATGTAATTGGAATGCTTTATTCGCGACAAGGGCTGCTAGACAAGGCACTTGATTATTATCAACAAAGTTTGGCGTTACGAAAAGGAACAGCCAATAAAGAGGATCTGGCTAATTCTTACAACAATATTGGTGTTATTTATTATAAAAAAGGACAATTAAATCAAGCATTGGAATATTAT
>WAPZ01000801.1 GCA_015520535.1 Candidatus Heimdallarchaeota archaeon | reverse complement strand
TGTCCTTATCCCACCAAACAAAAAAGTATCTGCAGCAACAGCATCACCTGGAGTCCAGGTTCCTATGGGTATCGTTGCCAAAAACGATACCGCTCAAGGTGTTGCTGGGCCTGCAAGAAGTGGAAATTGTGCCGCATGATATTTGGGGGCACCGCTTTTATGTGCTCCATCTGATTTATCGGCTTCCGCACCACAAACACCAACGCCACCAAAAACGACACCACCAGCCTCGCAGTGTTCTGACGAAGCCAACACCACGAAATGACGCGGAGCACCACAATCACCACTCGCCGTCTGGCACGAAAACACTACAGACCACCACCGCCAAGGCTCTCACCACTACCACACCACCCACACGGGTGATGGCTATCGATCTCGGGATCATCAATTTTGCCACGGTTGTCATTGAAGGCTGCCGAACACCCTTGATTTTTGATGGCAAAGCCTTAGTATCACGGCTCCGCTGGGCTGCAAAAACCATCACAAAACTACAAACGCGTTTTGACATCCTTGTTCAGCAATACCAAGCAAAAATGAAGAAAACACTTGCCAAAAAGGAGAAATATACATTATTTTCGGGACTACGAAAGCGTATCGCCAAAATTATCTGGCAGACGCGTTGGTTTGTCCGGGACTACCTCCATAAGCTTTCTACCTGGCTGGTAGACACCGCTGTCCACCTGAACGTCCATACCATCGCCATTGGCGCCTTGCCACGCCATATTACGCGGATGAACGCCGGACGACGGGTCAATGAACGACTCCATCGGATACCCTTCGGCCGTTTTGTCCGCCTTCTCACCTACAAAGCCGCAATGCATGGGATCGCCGTTCACACCGTCAATGAAGCTTATAGTTCCCAAACCTGCAGCCGGTGTAGCTATCGTGCCCGCGCCAATCGGCGTCAGCGCGGCTGGTTCCACTGCCAAAAATGCAACTTTCAACTCAATGCCGACGTCAATGCAGCACGCAATATTTTATGGCGCGTAATCCCGACTTCTCGGCGCGACCTGCGCCAGAATGGGGATAGTGGGTTGGGCTACCCATGGCGCGTGTCCGTGTGGAAAGGCTTCCGTCCAGAAAGCCTTTCATTAAACACACGGGCACCTGCCTAAACCTCCGTCTCCGAAATTCCTGTGGAATTTCGGAAAAGCCTAAGAAAACAAATCGAGTCATTTTGGCGCAATCTACGACCACCCGAATATTTGGCGACATTTTCGATCGACGCCGTTGCCGTGAGAAACATTGGCTCCATGACACATAGCATCTTTAAAAGCAGAAATATAAACGTCTACGGAACAAAAGCAAGAACATTAAGCGAACTTCTCGATGAAGTCAAGAATAATTCCTTAAAAGAGGCAACAGAAGAACATATCGAAGCACATCACGGACAGCATCATTAAAAGCAATAACATTCACAATTTTTTTCATCAATTTTTTCTTAGCAAGCAAGAAATATAAGAATAAAATGAAAAACAAATAAAAAAAGAAATTTAAGCCGGGACGGCTTTTAAAATTATTTGATTGTCACTAATTTTTTCTGATTTGACTTTGACTTTCATACCGACTTCAGGTGGTTTCATAAGACCCCGTAGATGCAAAAGGATGCGTCGGTTTTCACCTAAATCAACAATACCCACCACGTACGGAGCTTGCTTACTCATACTCTCCGGAGCAAAATGAATAACGGTGTAAGCAGCAAGTGTACCTTCTGTTGGGACTTCTTCCCATTCCATTTCATCTTCCGCAAGGCATTGGCAATCCTTACGTGGCGGTAAATAAAAGCGTCCACATTTCTTGCAACGTGTTCCCATCAGTTTACCTTGTTCCAAATATTCGGTAAATTTTTCGACAACTTCAACTTTTTCTTGAACTTCTTTCACGTATGCATATCCAAAGTACTTCATTCTCAGTACACCTCTCTTCTTTGACAAGATACAACAGTATAATTAGAGTTAAAAAATAAAACAAGTGAGATGATTTTCGTTTGTTTATTTAAGTTTTTTATCCCGTGAATAAATTATTACGTTAGTAAACTGTCCGCTTTGACCAACATTGTGAGAAAGTCCAATTTCAGCACCATCCACTTGTACAACAGCTTCGCCACGGAGTTGTTTAACCAAAGTATAAGCCTGGCTGACGCCAGTTGCGCCCACTGGATGTCCTTTTGCTTTAAGACCACCATCAACGTTTACAGGGATTTTTCCACCTATATAGGTTTGTTCTTCTTCGATAAGTTTTCCACCCTCGCCGGGTTTGGCAAAGCCAAGATCTTCATAGGCGATAATTTCTGCAATTGTGAAACAGTCATGGACTTCTGCTACATCAACGTTTTCGGGCCCGATTCCAGCCATTTTGTATGCTTGTTGAGCCGCATCGCGTGCGGATTTTAGACTAGTTAATGATTCGCGTTCTGCGATTAACATGGTATCATTGCCCGCGCCGATACCGGTAATCCATACAGGTGTATCTGTAATTTTTTTGGCTAAGTCTTCTGAAACCAAGATTGCAGCTGCAGCACCATCAGAAATGAGTGAACAATCATATAAGTTTAATGGGGCTGCTATAGGAACGGAGTTCATTGCCTCTTCCAGAGAAACCTCTTTTTGTAGATGAGCTTTTGGGTTTTTGGCACCGTAATGATGGTTTTTAACGGAAACCATGGAGAGTTGTTCTCGCGTTGTTCCATATTTTTTCATATGAGCGGTAGCGAATAACGCATAAAATCCCGGAAAGGACACGCCATAGGGATATTCCCAGCGAGTATCACCGGCATAGGCCATAAGTTCTGTGGCTTTAGCTGAAGAAATTGCATTCATCTTTTCGACGCCAATCACCATAATAATGTCGTGCAATCCAGAAGAAATAAGGCCATACGCAGTTCTTATAGCTGCAGTTCCACTTGCACAAGCTGACTCAACTCGGATTGTTGGTTTTCCGGTTAAACCAACATAATCATTAATTAAAGCTGCGGGTGCACCTTGAGAGGCAAATTGTTCACCTGCAATTGAGATAACAGAGGCTTGGATATCTTTTGGCGTCAGATTTGCATCCTCAAAAGCCTCTTTAACTGCTTCATGCGCCAATTCACGTGCGGTAAATCCATGTCTCTTCCCAAACTTACCATTCCCCACTCCAACAATGGCTACTCTTTTCCCCATTGGTAATTACTCCTCCTTTTTTTATTTGATTGACTTCTAATTGACTATATAACAAGTACGCCTTAAATATCTTATGTTTACGGCATATATTATTTCCTACTATTTCAGTAAAAGAATTTGTTAAGTGGTTTAGCGTGTGTTCAGTGAAACGGAAAAGAAAATTAAAAAGGATTGAAGATTATTTATTGTCCTTTAAACTTGGGTTTCCGTTTTTCAAGTACAGCCATGATACCTTCAGTGAGATCCTCAGTTCCAAAGAGTTTTTCCGCAAAGTCAGCCTCTAGTTTGTTTCCTTCTTCAATGGGTAGGACAAAAGCTTTATTTATCGCTTGTTTAGCAAATTTTACGGCAATAGGTGCATTTTCTGCGATTTTGGTGGCCAAGTACATTGCGGTAGACATCAATTCATCTGCGGGAACGACTTTATTGATTAAACCAATGTCAGCAGCTTCTTTCGCACTAATTTGATTACCGGTAAGAATTAATTCTTTTGCACGACCGATTCCAACAACCTTTGCTAGTCGTTGCGTACCACCCCACGCCGGTATGAGGCCAAGACCAACTTCTGGTGCACCCAACTTTGCGTTTTCAGAAGCAATGCGAATATCACACGCTAATGCGAGTTCGAGACCACCCCCGAGGGCCAAGCCGTTGATCGCTGCAATAACAGGTTTAGGAAAGTTTTCAATTCGTCGGAAAAGTGCTTGTCCTTTTTCAACAAGAGCACGAGCTTTAGACACGTCATCAGCAAATGACATTGCGGCTTTCAGATCTGCTCCGACACTAAAAACTTTTTCACCGTCAGCTGTGATAACAACGGATCGCACTTCTGAATCATTTTCGATTTCGTCTAAGGCTTGATTTAGATCATCTAGCAATTGTTCACTAATTGCATTGAGTGCATCTAATCGATTAAGTTTAATTAAGCCAACATTTTTTGTCGTACTCAAAAAAGAACCCGTTTTTTCATAAACGACTGTTTCCATTTTTAAGCCTCCACTTATCAAAGACGGTTTTTAAACTGCATCGAGGTTTTATCTTCATAAAATAAAAAATATTATGCGAGGAAATTTTCTACAGTTTTCCTTAAAGAAACTGTTTTTCTTCTTTTAACATTAAGACGAATAAAATATAAAAAAGTTTTGATGAATTCGGTGTAAATTAGGTGCGCCTATAAGAAAGTTATCAATTTTTGAGTGTCAGTGAGCCTTTATTCTTCTTCTGCAGACTGTGCGTCTCCCTCGTCAATCGTTTTGAATGGAGGCTCTGTAATCAGTTCAACAGAATCGTCATGGACAATGAAAGTATGTTCATACTGTGATACCATGGCCTCTTTATCATTTTCAACTAAGGGACCATATCTATGAAGTGCGGGCGTTTGAGATAATCTTTGAAGAGTAAAACGAATATGTGCTGGTTTAAAATGTGGATATAACCAGCGTTCGGCAAATGGCAGGGTTTTATAATTTTGATAGATATGTCGGACGATTTCTCGGGCAAATTTTGATCTTATGGGGACACGTTCTGGTGTAAGGGCGTAAATTGCAGCTTTTTGATGAACTTCATGAATACTTCCCTCGCCATTAGAAACAAAAACTTCCAAGGCATAGATTTTTCCCTTAACCAGTGTAGGTTCGTTTGGTCCACCATCGTAATGAATATTGGGAAGCATTACGGAACCATGGAGGTCATATTCTTCAATAAGATGTCCGCCGAGTTCGCGAATAGGTCGGTATCCTTGCTCTTTAATGATTTCTTCTATAATAGATCCCATTTCAGAAGGTCGTGTCCCCGCTTTAGCAATCTCGATGGCAGCACGAAAAGCTTCTTCTGCTACTTTAACCATTTTGTCATACTCCGGATTGAAAGAAACAGTTAGTGCAGTGTCAGCAACAAAGCCTTCAAAGCGTGCTCCAATATCAATTTTCACGAGGCTTTTATCGGGAATAACTGTTGTATCACCATGTGGACTTGTGTAATGCGCAGCAATATTGTTCACACTGACATTCGCTGGAAAACCGATCAATGCCCCGCGTTTTTTAATCTCGTCCTCAATGAATTCGCACAACTCCAAAATCTGCATTCCGGGTTTAATTTTTTCTTTTGCCAATTGTAAAACTTCATAGGAAATTTGACCGGCTTTCCGATAAAGATTTAAGCGTCGCGCCTCTTTAGCTGCATCATCAGTTTTTTGGCTGGTACTTGTCACGTCACTCATAAAAAATCACCAAGTGACTGTGAGAAAAAAAATATATAAATATTAGCGCAAAAAAAAGAAAATTAATTATAATAACTCATTACAAACCCGGAAATTGGATTATAGGCGCACCAAAAAGAATAATCGAAATAGAATTAATTGCTGCTATAATTAAAAGAGCAACAAAGGCTCCCCATATGCCAACTGACCATTTAGTAAGTTCGCCTTCTTCTGGTATGAGAATGAATTTTATTAAATAGACCACAATTATGAAGATAATGACTAGATACAATGCTGTTAACCCAAAGATTTCAGCTAAGCCATGATCAGCAATTGAAATTTGATTTAAACTATTAATAGCAGCTAAAACGGCAGGTATTCCCAAAACAGCCACAATTGCCACAACTAAAAGGCGGATGACGTAGCCAGCCTCCAGATCGCGTTTTTTAGTAAAAATGCGTATTGCTATATAGAGTGCAACTGCAACTAATATAATAGTGACAATAAAAAGTATCACTTGAGTCAAATTATCTAGCGAATTTCGAGACCCTTGCTGTAAGAGACTCATCTTTTAATCACCCGTATTTTTTTCAGAATTAATCGTTAATGCTTTAATATACGCAGCATGAAGCCGTTTTTTAAATGTTTCTGAATTATAGTGTCTTGCCATCTTAAGGGCTTCATTACCCATTTTTTTTCGTTCATTTGGATTTTCAAGCAAATAAATAATCGCATCTACCAGTTCTTTCTCATTTTTAGGATGAATGAGAAGACCGTTTTTATTGGGACGAATATAATCGATCATACCGCCAGCTTTCGTTCCGATAACAGGAAGACCTTGACTCATAGCTTCGATAACAGTCAAACCTTGAGTTTCTGTATCCGACGGCGAGACAAAAATATCCGCAGCTGCGTACAATTTTGGAAGATTACGGTGTGGGTAATATCCTAAAAAGGTACAATTTTCAAGTTGCATTTTTTCAGCAAAGCGTTTGTAATACCGAAGTTGTGGACCATCTCCCGCAATTATGAGATGTGGTGTAATTTTATCATGCTTTAGGGTGTTAAAATAGGTGGTAACTTTTTGGAAGGCATGAAAAAGCAATTGTAAACGTTTTTCAAAGGAAATTCTCCCAACATAAATGAGCCATGGTTCATCGATCGGTAAATTATACCTTCTTGCAATTTCTTTCCTATGTTCTTCTTTTCTTAGATACTCCTTGTCGGTAAAAAAGAAATCCGATATAGGATTTGGTAGAGCCATAATTTCAGAGGTTAAATGATGTCGTTTCAATTCATATTTAAGAAGCTGTGACGGTGTTAAAATGAGATCTGCTTTATCAAAGTACCATTTTGTATACATCCACGAAAACGAATTAAGAAGTGCTTTAATTTTTTCCTCGGCAAAGCCACCAAAAAGATGACCCACATATTCACTTAGCCAGGTATGGAACGTAGCGACTAAGGGAACTTTCAATACTCTTCTTGAGAGTAACGCCCAATATCCAAGACTAAATGGAGAATGTGTATGAATAATTGTTGGTGAAAATTCTTTTAATGCCTTTGGAAGCACATAATCCACTAATCCGATGTTATATCCCGGATACGAAGGAAATGGAACGCTCCGAAATTCATAAAATCGAACATAATCGGGAACCGAGACACGTCCATGTCTTAAACGTGGTGCAAACAAAGCAATCTCACAAGAATCTTTCAAGGCTTTAAAGTGGTTCATTAAGGAAATGGTCACTCCGTTCATATTGGGAAACCAGGTATCCGTAAAGAATGCTATTTTCAAAGGCGATCCCACTTACAATCATCCCATTTGTTTGAAAAAGAAGAAATAATTTATTTTATGGCGTACAAACAATTTCTTCTAACCATTTAAAAATAGTTCACCAGAAGTTAGGGGAACCGCCGTATTTTTTAGAAAAGGTAGTTAATATCACTTTAATGCGGAATAAAGGAGAAAAAACATAAAAAAATTAAAAATTGAGACATGTGCTAATTCATCGCTTAATATACTGGGAAGAGCCAATCCATGTAATCGGGGTCTTTTCCTACAACGATTTCAAAGAATTTATCTTGAAGCGCTTTTGTGATAGGGCCTACTTTGCCATCGCCGATAGGTTGGTGTTCAATTCTTGTTACAGGTGTAATTTCTCCAGCGGTTCCCGTAAGAAAAACTTCATCAGCTGCCAACAAGTCACCTTTGGTAACACGTCGTTCAAAGACATCAATATCGAGGTTTTCTGCAATTTCAATTACAGAATCTCTTGTGATACCATGGAGAATATCACTATCTTCTGGAGGGGTGTAAAGAATATCGTCTTCCACAAAAAATAAATTTTCACCAGAGCCCTCAATTACAAAGCCATCACGATCAAGAAGGAGTGCTTCATCGTATCCTCCCTTGACGGCTTCAATTTTCGCTAAAATAGAGTTTATATAGATACCGGTTGCTTTAACACTTGTCGGTATGGCACGTGAACTGACGCGCTCCCATGAAGAAACGCATACATGAGCACCTTTTTCTAGTGCCTCGTCACCAAGATAGGCACCTAAAGGAAAGGTAATTATGGCATAATGAACGGGACTATTGAAAGGATTTAGACCAAAGGAACCACTGTAGCCGCTTCCGGGTACTTCATACATTTCACCACGAAAAACAATGTGTCTAATATATCCACGTTCTCTAATCTCGCATGCTTTCACAACTTCTTTTGTTTGTTTAATCATTTCTTCTTGTGTGACATTGAGTGGTAAATGTAGCAATCTCATTGACCGATATAATCGCTGAATATGTGCATCTAAGCGGAAGATGTATACTTGATTAGAGTCGTGAGCCTTATAGATACGTGTACCTTCGAATACGCCTGAGCCATAATGTAAAGCATGGGTTAATACAGAGATTTGGGCGTTTTCCCATTCGACCAATTTTCCGTCAAAATTGATATATTTTTGTGGCTTCACCATCTTTCTTCATCTTTTATTTTTGTGTTTCTATAATAAGCTGCATACTCTACCTATTTTTATGTCTTTTGAAAGGCACAAGTGCTATTGGTGCACTTACCACGTCATTTTTTTATGTTGTTCCAAAAAACTTAAAAACTTTTCTGTTACTGGTTAAATAGGATAAAAAATAGGTGATTAAAGGTGGCACTTGGTACTTGTTCCAGATGTGGTCGTGAAACTCGTTCACAATCATATATGTATTGCAAGAAATGTGCGATTGAATTGCATGTGTGTCAGCTTTGTGGGAAACCTCTCCCATCAAGCAAGTCCAAATTTGTGACGCTGTGTGAAACATGCAAAAATAGACCAGTTTTAATGTAGTGAAAAAGAGCACGTTTTTTTACTTTTTTCTTTTTGTTACTACGGAACCCTTAGTGAAGTCAGGGCAACAATTAAATTCTTCTATAGCATTCTTTGAAACTTGGGTTTTAATATAACTTATAAAAGCGTCGTTTACAGGTGTTAAATTAGGATTGTTATGTAGTTCTGTGTTTATTTCCACCGTATAAATCCAATTGTCATAAGGCGCTTTATTCAGTAATTTGGGTTTTTTTACTATGGTTTCATTGACTTGCACGATTTTTCCATCAAAAGGACTGTAAAACGGAACAGAATAGGATTTCGAGTCCACATAGAGAATTAATTTGTCTTTGTTAAAAGTTCTTCCCGCTTTTTTAATTTTTAAGATTTTAATTTCACCAATATTTTTTGTAATAAATTCAGTGATTCCCAACAGTACTAACGAAGATTTACCATCAACGGGTTTAACCCATAAATGCGTAGATTTATTTAAAGTATAGAAACGGTCTTCGGGAAAGGTAAAGTTGTCGATTTTCATCCGGGTCACCATCAAGAAAAAATAAATAAAAGGGAAAACATTATGAATTGCCATTATATGTTTCAATTCGATTTTGTAACTCTTTATTAAACTCTAAAAGTGGCATACCACCTTCAGTGATTCCATTCACCACAAATTCAAAGGATTGTTGGAAGGTCGAAAACTTTTTGAGATGTTCAACGATAAATACGGCTTTTGAAGGTCCATCAATTAGTTGTTGCGGCGTAAAACCGTCGATTAATAATTGATGCGAATTTAACCGCGTCACACGATACAAAGGAGTCGTTATTTGTGCATTGGGTATTCCTAATGACGCGGTAACCTCAACAAGCCGATCCATTTTAATTTTTCTTAAATTCAAAAGAATGGACAGTGGGAATTTTTGGAATACCTCTCTTATTTCCTCAACATCAGCAGAGCTTATAGAGTTTTTGAAAGTAATTAAGGTTTGAATATAATGAAAGTGGCGCCATGGATTTTTAGTTGGTATTGCAGTGAAAGGGATTTTTTTTACGGGTGGATAGACTTCTCGAACATCATGAACATACTTTGTTAATAAATCCTCATCTTTTTTCACGTTTGGCAATTCAACAGAAACACCTAGTCCAAGGGGTTTATATGTTTCATGCGGATCAGCTGAACGACGGTGTAGAAATGTATTAATGAAGGCCACATCATCCCAATCAATGGCTTGTCCTGTCAATACAAGTTCAGTACCGATAAATGTGGCGTTACAAGAGACATTTCTAGCCCAACCTTCATTTAGAAAACGTTCACGATATATATCACCGGAGGCATGCGGAATCCCCAAATAATTGGGTGCGATACCAAATTCACTGCCACCAGAAAAAATCACGGGCGTAACCATTTTTTCCGCGTTTATTTTATCATATAATATTTCCTTTTGTGTCTGTGCGGTTTTTTTATTCGGTGTTCCATCAACAATAACACCGATTTGTACGTTATGTTCAAAAATGTACTCTTCCACATATCCTAAGGGTTCAATACCATATCGACGAAAACTTTCGGGTGGATCGCCACCCTGAGCGATTAACACATCAAAATTAGTTTCTTTGACTAAATGTGCAAATTTAATTTTTTCTAGCACTTGGGCTTCATTTTTCCCAACACTTTTTACCGAAAGCAGAACTTTTCTAAAACCAAGGTCATATAATTTCTTCGCTAATGGACGACCAACAGTCCCACAACCATTGATAAAAACGTCATATCTCTCCATACTATCACCTTTTTTATAGGAGTGCCACGAAAAATAAAGAAGCACTAACGTAAAAAGGCTTCTCCTTTCGTGTAGAGCGTGCTCTGCTCTACTTCTCTACATGACAAAATTCAACTGGATCAGTTAAATATTTTTTGCTATTAAAAATGCGGTAGGATTGCAGCTCCAATGACGAAAAGAAGGAACATATTTAAATTATCCAAATCTAAACGACCTTAGGTTGAAATCTTGGCGGGAGCGATTTTTAATATGAGTCTAGAAAAATTTTTGAAATCCGATAAAAAATCAAAAGCCATAAAGCAAGAAAAGAAGGAAAAAGCAGAATTACAACCCGATATAAAACCAATATCGATGGCGAGCCCACCTAAAAAACAATGTTACTACTTCACACCACTATTGACAAGTTTATTTGAAGAGCCTTTACACCATAAAACAGAAAACCACCATTTAAACGCGTGGCTGATGATGCATCCTCTTATTCCATTTTACCTTAATATGTTACAACAAAAATACCAAAAAAAGGGAACGCCGCCAAATGAAAACGAAATAAAGGAACTTCTTGGAGTTACCATTGACATGGCCACTATTCTAAGCCAGTTCTTCAAGTAAAAGGACATAAGTTTCAATCTCTGCTAGCGAAGCCTCAATTTGTTTTGCAAGTGCAGTATTGCCGACACTTTTTACTTTTTCCAACAAGTTTTGCATTCCCTTTTTAGCAGTATACACGGACTCTTTTGCGGCGTCGTAATTTCCTTGATCGTATTGAATAATTCCTTGGAGAAATGAAACCATCATTTTGTAATAACGTATTTGTGATGTGAAATGTTCGCGTAATGATTGATTTCCAAGACGATCCACTTCTGATACAGCTTGTAACAAGCTTGTTTGTGCTTCTTGATATTTTTGGATGGCTTTATTTTGCAAATTTCTTGTATTAAAGTATTGAGCTAGAGTTTCTGCTAAAGACGCGTCAGAAAGATATTTCTGAATCTTTAATTCGATGGAATCACGAAAATGTGCGGCAATGTCATAATGAATTCGACTCGCAGTAAAATAATGAATTGCCAACTTATATTTCCGTTGTGCCAAATATTGATTCCCGAGCTCCCAGTATTCATCGGCCTTTTCTGCAAAAAACTGTGCTCGCGCTAAATTTAGGTTTTCAAAGGTAATGTGAACCAATTTTTGTTGAAGAGGAAGCCTTTCGAGCAAAAAAAAAGATTGCTTGAGGCGTGTATATGCTTCATAACTTAAGCGTTTTACGGTTTTATGATCTATATTGTTCAATTGTAATAATTTACATTGTTGAATGTTAGCTACGCAAAAATATGTAAGTCCTAAGGAGAAAAACAACGCTTTAATGTTCCCAATTTTCGATGCTTGCTGCACGCTTTTATTGAAAGAATTATATGCCTCGGTATATAGTCGTTCTGCAGTACTGAAATCATTGTCATTATAACTTTTATTTGCCAACAAAATGGCATGCATACCTTGAAAGAGAGAGGTTAAAAGTTCAACACTAAAAGGTAGTGCATTTAAGTCTTGTAACCGAGTAACATCAATATTTTTCCATTCATTCAGCACTTGTTCGAAACATTTAACCGCAAAGTTGACGTTACCGGTGTGCCACGTAAGCAAGCCATAAAAATACCAATTAAATAAGAGTAATAATGATTGATGCAGCTGATCCCAAAATTCATCTTTTAGTGTTACATTGATTTCTAATTCGTTCAGAAATGAACTAATGAGGTCTAACGAACTTGTTATATTTTCAATGCTTAAAGAAAAGATATTTTCTTCTAACGTTTTCATAACATTCAATGTTTTACTCATTTTATGGACGCCTCATTTTATTGTTCTTCAGCTAAAGTATTTAATATTTTTTGAAAATTTTTGGTTCTTATTTTCACTTTTTTTGTTCTTGAAGTAAAACCTGAAATAATAGATACCTCCTCAGCACGAAAAACCTTTTTTAGCATCTTAAGCAATTCTTTATTGGCTTTTCCCTTCTCGGGTGCACTTGTTAAATCAGCAGTCAACACCTTCTGGTTTACATCCCACGATAAACTCTGTGTTTTTTTATTGGGACGCACTTCTACTGTAACTAGGTGCTCGTTTGCGTCTTTCATTACTGATCACACGATAATATTTTGTTCACTGATTTTTTTGATTTGACTCAGCGGCAACTTTTCAAAGTCGAATATTTCTATAATTCTCCGCTCTACATCGTTTACGTCACGAAATGATTCGGTGAAATAAAAATGCAAATAATATTTGGCAATGGAGCCGGGACAGAGAACATGTTCTTCAGGAATTTGAAACAATGTTTGTATCCGTCGTTTGAACTTGGTAATTTGTTCGGCTTTAACTTTCCCGACTAGCTTTAAAAGCTCGTTTGTTGACTTTTTACTCACTAAAAATGTAATATCTACGGGTGTTTTGATGATTTGATGCCCAACTATAGTTGCTATATTGGTGTTGGACGTGGTGTCTAGAACGGATTTGCAAGCCATTTTTTCCAG
>WAPZ01000800.1 GCA_015520535.1 Candidatus Heimdallarchaeota archaeon | reverse complement strand
GTTTTGAAGCTTTAGATGATTTTAACCCTAAAAATGCCTATCCAATAATCGAGCTACCAGAACAAGAGTACTTACTGTTTCAAAATTATAGCCTGATGGAGGCGTTATATGAAACTCCATTTTTTTGGTTTAACAGTGACAAGAAATACCAACCTGTCGCAATGAAGCACAGAGGTGAGTTTACTGAGGAGTTTTCAGCTGAAAGATTGAAGTCAGTTTTTGGAAATAATCGTGTATTTGTTAATATCGACATCTGTGATTCTAAAAAAAATAAAGCCGCTGAAATTGATGTATTAGTTATTTATGCGAACAGAGCAATAATATTACAAGCAAAGTCCAAGAAACTCACAATTATTTCACGTAAAGGTAATGATAATAGTTTACAAGATGATTTCAAAAAAGCGGTTCAACATGCATACAATCAAGCTTACTTATGCGCTACTTTATTAACAGACCCCGATTATAAACTTTATGACGATAACGGAAACGAACTGAGTATTAATCGTGATTATAAGGAAATATATCCTTTTTGTGTAGTTTCCGATCATTATCCAGCTCTTTCATTTCAAGCACGACAGTTTTTGGAATTTCAGGAAACAAAAAAAATCAAGCCTCCATTCGTTATGGATGTGTTTTTTTTAGATGTAATGACAGAAATGTTGTCCTCTCCTTTACATTTATTGAGTTACATAAATAGGAGGACATCTTATGGTGAAACTATTTGTTCCACTCATGAATTAACAGTTCTTTCCTACCATTTAAAGCAAAATCTATGGATAGATAATGAGTTCACCATGATGCTCCTTGAAGATGATATTTGTGCTGATCTAGATCTTGCGATGTTAACTAGGCGGGACGGTGCTCAAGGTGCCGATACCCCAGATGGAATATTAACTAAGTACGAAGGCACAGTATTTAACCAACTAATTACGGATATAAATAATTTAGAACACCCTGCAATTATAAACTTGGGTTTTATGTTGCTTAGGCTCAGCGGTGATGCTATTGAGATGATAAACGATGGAATATCTCATTTAGTAGCACTAGGGGATAAGGATGGTAAAAATCATGATTTGACACTTGGTATTAGTGAAGATGGCGCTGGATTAACTATACACTCTAATGATGATCAAGAAAATATATCGAGACCTCGTCTAGAAAGGCATTGTGAGCGCAGAAAATACGCACAGAAGGCTAATTCGTGGTATGGGATTTGTCTTGGGACAGCTACTTCCAGAGTAAGATTTGGTGTAAATAAGGAATATGAATGGGGTCAGTCTGATGAAATGGATGATATTGTAAAAGATTTACCAAAGGCTCAAAATCTAAAAGGGAAAAAAAAGATAAACTTTAGTACAGTAACTAGGAAGTTTAAAAAAGTGGGGAGAAATAAAAAGTGCCCATGTGGAAGTGGAAAAAAATTTAAAAAATGTTGCGTTGATAAAAAGTAAATCATGTGAAACGCCTAACAAAAGCATACAACGGACATTTCACAGCGTTGATGCATGACGTTATGCGTAAAATTTGGGATGTGCTAAATGGGAAGATGTAAAGCAAGAACCAAAGATGGCACTCAATGCAGAAACCCTGTTTCGGGTGAAGCATCGTATTGTCACATTCATAAAAACCAAGACAATTCCGCAGTTCCGGCATTGGCCATTGGAGGAGCGATTTTAGGAAATATAATTGCCCCAGGTATTGGTGGAGCAATTGTTGGGGGAATTATCGGCGGTTTACTAGGAGCAAAGTCCAGGAAGGATAGTGATAATGAATGATCTCACTATCATAATCGCCTCACTTAGCTCAGTCTTATTAGCAATTTACTTCATCTGTATTTTTCGTGGCAATCGAACTAAACCAGAGCTGCTTGAAGCTATAAGTTTAATCCTCACCAGTAGTGGTATGGTGTCAGCCTTAAAGCTTGGTTATTTGGCACTATTCGAGGCAGCTTTATTTGACGGAGCACTTGAAGATCAACGCATTCCTATTTTAGCGGGTGCATTTGCAATCTTGTGGGTATCTGTTCACGTTACATGGAAAACATATGCATTGCATTTGCAGTATGAAACAAGCGAGTCAGAGGGTAGCACGATAAATAAAGACACCCAACAATGATGCTGGATGCCTGTAGAAGGGGGGGGGTATTTTCTATACTCCGGTCTATGTCAGCGACAAGAGGTTGAGACCGGACCGGTCACGCAGGTTCGGCCAGCGGTAGCCCTCGGACAGTTTGTGGTCAATTCCACTTCCGCCTGTTCGTATTCCATCTTGATGAACAGCAGCAGCACCAGTTCGGTGACATAGTCGGAGTAGTTGATGCCGTTGTCGCGCAGCACGTCGCAGAGGTTC